>JAITWP010000298.1 GCA_031285365.1 Azoarcus sp. | reverse complement strand
TCGATTGAGAAGGTTGAGAAGTTCAGACAGACGCTCGCGCAACTGCCGACGGTCGACGATCATGTCGATTGCGCCTTTTTCGAGCAGGAACTCGGAACGCTGAAAACCTTCCGGCAGTTTTTCGCGCACGGTCTGCTCGATCACCCGAGGGCCGGCAAAACCGATCAACGCGCCGGGTTCGGCAATCACCACATCACCCATAAAGGCAAAACTCGCCGACACGCCCCCCATCGTCGGATCGGTGAGCAAGGTGATGAACGGCAATCCACGCTGGGAAAGCTGGGTAATTGCCGCCGTGGTCTTGGCCATCTGCATCAGCGAGAACAAACCCTCCTGCATTCTCGCCCCGCCGCTGGCCGTAATGCAGATGAACGGCAGGCATTGTTCGAGCGCGACACGAACGCCCCGCACGAAACGCTCCCCAACCACCGATCCCATCGAGCCGCCGAGAAAATCAAAATCGAAGCAGGCCACGACCAGCGGCACACCGAGCACCCTGCCCTGCATGACCAGCATCGCTTCGGTCTCGTTCGTCTCCTTTGTCGCCACCGACAGGCGTTCCGTATATTTACGCGAATCCTTGAACTTGAGCGAATCGACAGGAGTCACTTCACCGCCAACTTCGAGGCGGCCTTCAGCATCGAGCAGAAGTTCGAGCCGGTCGCGTGCGCCAATACGCAGGTGATACCCGCACTTGGGGCAAACGTGCAGGTTGCTTTCGAGGTCGGAGTGATAAAGCACCCCTTCGCAGTCCGGGCATTTGATCCACAGCCCCTCCGGAATCGATTTGTTGCGCACCGCGCCTTCATCACGCTTGATTCGGGGCGGAAGCAGTTTTTGCAGCCAACTCATGAATGTGCTCCAACGAGTTCATCGAGCGCAATACGAATTCCGCGCGTGAATGTTTCGACATTGGCGCAAGCCCGCTCACGCGGACTCGCTTCTATTTCCTGGACGATGCGGCTGCCGATCACCACCGCATCGGCCACCTCTCCAACTCTTTTCGCAATTTCAGCATCACTAATACCAAAACCCACCCCCACCGGCATCTTCGCCACGTCACGGATGCGCGGAATGCGGCAGGCGATTTCGTCGAAGTCGAGACGTGCTGCACCCGTCACGCCCTTGAGCGAAACGTAGTAGAGATAGCCGCTGCCCGCCCGGGCAACATCTCGGAAACGCTGTTCGGAAGAGGTTGGCGCAAGCAGAAAAATCTGGTCGAGTCCGGCCGCACGCAGGTTCGCGGTGAACTCTGCGCATTCCTCGGGCGGATAATCGACCACCAACACGCCATCGACGCCCGCTTGTCTGGCAAGATCGACAAAAACGGATTGCCCCATCGCCTCGATGGGGTTGGCGTACCCCATCAGCACGACCGGAGTGAGCGTGTCTTCCGAGCGAAAGGCGCGAACGATGTCGAGCACACGGAAAAGGGTCATGCCTTTTACCAGCGCCCGTTCCGAAGAACGCTGGATGACCGGACCATCGGCCATCGGGTCGGAAAACGGCACACCGAGTTCGATGATGTCGGCTCCGCCCGCAACGAGCGAACGCATCAGCGGTACGGTCAACTCGCCATCGGGATCGCCCGCAGTGATGAAAGGAATCAGCGCCTTGCGCCCTGCGGCCTGTAACTGTTGAAAAGTGATCTGAATTCTCGACATAAAATCCTGTAAGGGCATGAGAAGTTCAAAACTGGATGCCTGAACGCTCAGCTACGGTATGCATATCCTTGTCGCCGCGCCCGGAAAGACAGACCAGCAGGAGCTTGTCACAGGCCAGTGCAGGCGCAATCTTCATGGCCTGTGCCAGGGCATGCGCCGACTCCAGCGCCGGGAGGATGCCCTCGAAACGGCAAAGCGTGTGGAACGCGTCGAGCGCCTCCTCATCGGTCACGGCGACGTATTCGACGCGGCCGCTATCCTTCAGCCACGCATGTTCGGGTCCTACGCCCGGATAATCGAGTCCGGCGGAAATGGAATGGGTTTCAATGACCTGTCCGTTCCCGTCCTGCATCAGGTAAGTGCGGTTGCCATGCAGAACACCGGCTCTGGCATTGGAGGTAAGCGGCGCGGCGTGACGCCCCGTCCTGATTCCCTCTCCGGCTGCCTCGACGCCCACCAGACGCACATCTTCATGGGGAATGTAGGGATAGAAGATTCCCATTGCGTTGGAACCTCCTCCTACGCAGGCAATCACCCTGTCCGGCTGGCGTCCGAAGCCCTCCGTCATTTGTGTCAGACATTCCCTGCCGATCACTGTCTGGAAATCGCGTACCATCATCGGGTAAGGATGTGGCCCCGCCACCGTGCCGATGATGTAGAAGGTGTCTGAAACGTTCGTCACCCAATCACGCATGGCTTCGTTCAACGCGTCCTTGAGCGTCTTCGAACCGGACTCCACCGGAACCACGGCCGCCCCCAGGAGCTTCATGCGATAGACGTTGGCCGCCTGGCGCTCCATGTCTTCGGTGCCCATATAAACGACGCACTTGAAGCCGAAGCGGGCCGCCACCGTGGCTGTTGCCACGCCATGCTGCCCTGCACCGGTTTCGGCAATCACCCTGAGTTTACCCATGCGTTTGGCAAGCAGTGCCTGTCCGATGCAGTTATTGATTTTGTGCGAACCGGTATGATTGAGATCTTCGCGCTTCAGGAGAATCTGCGCTCCACCCAATTTTTCGGAAAGCCGCCGAGCGTGATAGATCGGGCTTGGCCGCCCAACATAATGCCTGAGCTCATGCTCGAACTCGCCAACGAAGGAAGCGTCCTGGCGGCACGCTTCAAAAGCCACTCGCAACTCTTCCAGCGCAGGCACGAGTGTCTCTGCAACAAAAATACCCCCATATGGGCCGAAATGCCCCTGCGCATCGGGAAGCGAATATTTCTTGACCATATCAGCTGTCAGCGTTGCGAACTCCGGCGACGAACGCGGCGATCTTCGCCGCGTCCTTGATTCCTTTTGCCACTTCCACCCCACTCGACACATCGACCGCCCAAGGCCGCAGCCTGCGGATGGCCTCGCCCACGTTGCCGGGATCAAGCCCCCCCGAAAGCACCAGCGGGCGCTCCATCTCCGAAGGAACCAGCGACCAGTCGAACGTCTTGCCGCCGCCCCCATACTCTTCGACGAATGTATCGAGCAGCAGGGCGCAGGCACCAGGATGAGAAACGGAGAATTCTAACAGATCAACTCCCGGACGCATCCGGGCTACCTTGATCCAGGGCAGGCGGCAGTCCGTACCGGGAATCATGGACAAGGCGGCACATCGAGCATTGCTCTCATCACCATGAAACTGGAGGCATTGCAGGGGCACACGACGCAACGCCCCGGCGATGAATTCAGGCTGCGGATCGACGAACAGCCCCACTGGCGTAACGAAAGGCGGCAACAGAGCGGCCAGTTCAGCGGCCCGGTCGAACGGAACATAACGCGGACTGGGCGGATAGAACACGAAACCGACCGCATCAGCCCCTGCCTCGACCGCAGCGGTGACATCCTGTGGCCGGGTGAGGCCGCAAATTTTGATCCGGGTACGTGTCATTCAAGTCATGACAAAATAGGGTCTAACCATGATACGCCCTCCTTCCGGTAACGACCAGTGTGGCGGATACGATACTCCGCAGAGGTAAAGCCCGTCCGGGGCGAAGGTTGGAGCGCCTTTCGCCCGCTCGCGGCTCTCCAGCAGCTCACCGATCCATTGCGGTGGGCGCTCGCCCTTGCCGACGGTCACCAGCGCACCGACGAGATTGCGCACCATGTGATGCAGAAAACCATTGGCACTGAAATCGAACATGATGATGCCGCCTTCGCGGCTCACACGAGCCACGGACATGATCCGTATGGGTGTCTTGCCCTGGCAGAACGCGGCACGGAAAGAGGAAAAATCGTGCTTGCCGCACAGCAGCGAAGCAGCAGCAGCCATT
>JAITWP010000173.1 GCA_031285365.1 Azoarcus sp. | reverse complement strand
GTCGAATTGCCGGAAGGCGTCGAGATGGTGATGCCGGGGGACAACGTATCAATCGTGGTGAAACTGATCTGCCCCATCGCGATGGAAGAAGGCTTGCGCTTCGCCATTCGTGAAGGTGGCCGCACGGTTGGCGCCGGAGTCGTCGCAAAGGTTATCGAGTAACACACCCACATCGGCGCACGGGGCGAAAAGCCTCGCGCGCCCCGCTCTTTTGGAAAAATCATGCAAAGCCAGAAAATCCGCATCCGCCTCAAAGCTTTCGATTACAGGCTAATCGACCAGTCCGCACTTGAGATCGTCGAAACCGCCAAGCGCACCGGCGCAGTGGTGAGAGGCCCCGTGCCCCTGCCCACACGCATCGAACGCTTCAATCTGCTGCGTTCGCCGCACGTCAACAAGACCTCGCGCGACCAGATGGAAATCCGTACTCACCTGCGTCTGATGGACATCGTCGATCCTACCGACAAGACCGTCGATGCCCTGATGAAACTGGATCTTCCGGCCGGCGTGGATGTGGAGATCAAATTGCAGTGATGCATGGGTTTCGTTCTGTCACAAACCAAAAGGGCCGAATCTTCGGCCTTTTTGATTTGTGATCCACCAACTTCCTTCTCTCGCAAGCGGAAGAAGGGCGTGGCAATTCTTCTCCATAAAGGGGAGTTTCCGCCCAGAGTTCGCAACAATCGCAACTTCTTTCAGTGAAGGCTATCATTAGAAGTTTCCGGTTTCCATTTTCTGAGGCTTGCCCATCATGATTTTCGATATCGACAACGAAACGCTTCCCCGCGAAGAACTCAAAGCCCTGCAATTGCGGCGTCTTCAGGACATGGTGGCGCGCTGTTACGAAACGGTGAAGTTCTACCGCGAAGCGATGGACGAATTGGAAGTCAAGCCGCACCATATCCAGGCACTCTCCGATACCAGGCTGCTGCCGTTTACCAAGAAAGAACAACTGCGCGACAACTACCCCTATGGGATGTTTGCTGTACCCCGCGATCAGGTCATCCGGCTGCATGCCTCTTCCGGCACGTCCGGCAAGCCCGTGGTCGTCGGGCACACGCGGCGAGATCTCATCAACTGGGGGCAGATGGGCGCGCGTTGCCTTGGCGCAGCAGGTCTCCAACCGGGCGACCGCCTGCATAACGCCTACGGCTACGGACTCTTCACCGGCGGGTTGGGGCTGCACGGCGGGGCCGAGACCCTCGGCATGACGGTCATCCCGATGTCCGGCGGGCAAACGCAAAAACAGGTCATGCTCCTTCAGGATCTCGCCCCGGATGCCATGTGCTGTACACCCTCCTACGCACTCAACATCATGGAAGAAGCCGAAAAACTGGGCACCGATATCCGCAAGCTGCCGCTACGGATCGGTCTCTTCGGCGCGGAACCGTGGAGTGAAGAAACGCGCTATGAACTCGAATCACGCATGGGCATCGATGCGCTCGATATTTACGGCCTCACGGAGCTCATGGGCCCCGGAGTCGGCATCGAATGCCTGGCGGCCAAGAAAGGCTTGCACATCTGGGAAGACCATTTTCTCGTCGAATGCGTCGATGTCGATACGGGAGAGCCGCTCCCGCCCGGAGAAAAAGGCGAAATCGTCTTCACTTCGCTCACCCGCGAAGCCTTTCCGATGCTGCGCTTCCGCTCCCGCGACATCGCGGTGCTCGATTCCGCACCCTGCAAGTGTGGCCGTACCCATATCCGCATGAGCCGCGTCGCGGGCAGATCCGACGACATGCTCATCATTCGCGGCGTCAACGTCTTCCCCACCCAGGTCGAAGCTATTCTGATGCGCACCGAAACGCTTTCTCCCTTCTACCAGCTCGAAGTTTTCCGCGAAGGGCATCTCGATACCCTGCGTGTCAACGTCGAAGCCAGCCCGCCCCTGTACGCCAAGGGCCAGGATTACATGGATCGTGTCTCCTCCAAGGTGCAAAAAGACATCAAGGACTTCATAGGCATTTCCTGCCAAGTCAAGATTCATCCCACCGGCACAGTCGAGCGTTCGATGGGCAAGGCCGTCAGGGTTATCGACCATCGGAAGGAGAAAAAGTGACATCCCCTCCGGCACCGGACTTCACATGAACATCGAACTTTCCATCGAATTTTTTCCTCCGCAAACCGCTGAAGGTCTCGTCAAACTAAAAAACGAGCGATTGAAGCTCGCCGTCCTGAAGCCGGATTTCTTCTCCGTCACCTATGGCGCAGGTGGCTCTACCCGCGGGCGCACATTTGCCATCGTCAAGGAGATTGCGGCAGAAGGGTTCGATGCCGTGCCGCATTTGTCGTGCGTTGGTTCCACCCGCGTGGGTATCCGGGAAATGCTCGGAGAATTCAAGGCCATCGGCGTCCGGCGCATCGTGGCGCTACGCGGCGACCTGCCTTCGGGCATGGCCGAGGCGGGCGAATTGCGTTACGCCAACGAATTGGTGGAATTCATTCGCGCGGAGACGGGCAATGTCTTCCAGGTCATCGTCGCAGCCTATCCGGAATGGCATCCGCAAGCGAAAAGCCCGGAGGTCGACTTAAATAATTTCGTCCGCAAGGCGAAGGCCGGAGTCAATGCAGCAATTACGCAGTATTTCTACAACGCCGATGCCTATTTCCATTTTGTGGAGAGAGTTCGCAGTACGGGGGTGGAGATTCCCATCATCCCCGGCATCATGCCCATCGCGAATTTCTACAAACTCGCCCGTTTTTCGGATGCCTGCGGCACGGATATTCCGCGCTGGATACGCAGGCAATTCGAGAGCTATGGCGATGATGTCGAATCCATCCGCGCCTTTGGGCTGGAGATTGTCACCAGGCTTTGTGAACGGCTCCTCCAGGGTGGAGCGCCGGGGTTGCACTTCTACAGCATGAACCAGGCTTCACTCATCCTGGAAATCCAGCAACGGCTCAACCTCCGGATGAAACCCGTCACGCCAGCTCAATAACTGTCGAATACTTTCTGGATTTCTTCCGGCTTCCGAGTCCGGGTCAGCGCCAGTTGCAGGAGTACTCTTGCCTTTTGCGGATTGAGCATACCTGCGGCAACAAAACCAAAACGGTTGTCATCCACTTCCACGTTCCGTAGCGTCAATCCAGAGGGGACGCGGGAGGCGCGCACCACAACCACGCCCCGGCCAGAGGCATCGGCCAGCGCGGCAAGCACATCACGATGGAGGTTGCCACTACCCACACCGGCGGAAACGATGCCCCGGTATCCTGCATCGAGCATCGCCTTGATCGGCAGGGCCGAAGCGCCCGCATGACCATAGACGATACCCACCGGGGGCAGCTTGTCCAGGCGGGACACATCGAAACAGGGCCGCTTCGGAGAGAGCACGGTACGCTGCCCGTAATGGATCCGTCCGTCGACTAATTGCCCCAATGGCCCGGAATTGGGCGCGGCAAACGCTGGCAAGGCTGAAGACGAAACCTTGGTAATATCGCGCGCCTCAAACAGGCTGCCATGCATCACGACCAACACCCCGCGCCCGGAGGAAGCGGGATTGGCCGTCACGGTCACGGCATCGAGCAGATTGCCGGGTCCGTCTGCGCCAAGCGCGCCTGCGGGCCGCGTTGCCCCTACCAGGACGACGGGCTTTACGCTGTCAACTGCCAGATCGAGAAAACAGGCGGTTTCCTCCAGTGTATCGGTTCCGTGGGTGATGACGACCCCGTCGACATCCGGGCTGGCAAGGAGCTCATTCACTCGGCGCGCGAGATTGAGCCAGATGGACTCATCCATGTCCTGCGAACCGATGTTCGCTACCTGTTCATGGCTGAGATCAGCCAGTCCGCGCAAGGCCGGCACGGCATCCAGCAATGCCTCGATACCGAGCACTCCTGCCCGGTAGCGCGGCCCCGTGCTGACCAGCCGTCCAGCAATCGTCCCGCCTGTGGCAAGCACGTGAATTCTGGGGCGTCCACGGATCTTTTCACCAGGTTCAAGCTTTCCCGTGCCTTCTTCCCTGGTGGCTTGCGCCGAGGAAAACCCCATCATCCTTTTCAATTTATCGAAAAATGCCATCACGGCCTCGCGTCTGATCGAACCCTGAAGATGTAACCAGCACACCTTTCATGATTTTTTCCACAATCTCAAAAAATTCATGTGTAATATTTTGTTTTTATTGAGATTATGAGAGGTTATACTTTGTGTCCTCTCGGATCAATAAAAGGGCTTCGCGTCCGTCTTTCACAGCAGGAAACATAATGGAATGGTGGCACTGGATCGTCGGCGGAATTGTACTGGCCTTGCTGGAGCTGGTGGTTCCATCTTTCTTCATGCTCTGGTTCGGCCTGGGGGCGCTCCTCGTCGGCCTGTTGCTGCTCGTTGCGCCGGGGTTCCCGCTCGCCGGGCAAATACTGCTCTGGGCCATTGCTTCGACGGCCATGACGGTGTTGTGGTTCCGTGTTTTCAGCCGTATCAAGAGTAAAACCCGAATCGGCACTGCCGAAGGGGACATCATCGGAGAAATCGGCTTGTTGACCGCCGACGCAGCCCCATTCAAGCGTGGCAAGGTACGCTTTCAGCGCCCGATTCTCGGCACGGAAGAATGGCCCTGCATATCCGATGTCGAAATCGCCGTCGGCACCCGAGTCAGGCTCGTTTCCGTCGAAGGCAGCTTCCTCAAGATCACGCGAGCCTGAGCACGCCTCGAGTGTAATTTCTGCCACTACTTTCTCACTGGAGTTCTCATGGACGATCCCGTACCTGTAGGTTTCATCGTTACCGTCGCCATTCTGGTCCTGGCTTTCATCACCATCTCCAAGGGCATCCGCATCGTGCCCCAGGGCACGGAATGGATCGTCGAGCGCCTGGGTAAATACCATAGCACCCTGCTGCCCGGCCTCAATTTCCTGATTCCTTATCTCGATAAAGTTCCTTACAAGCTCGTCACCAAAGACATCATCCTCGACGTGCAGCAACAGGAAGTCATCACGCGCGACAACGCGGTCATCTTCATCAATGCCGTCGCCTTCATCAAGATCACCAACCCGGTAAAGGCCGTCTACGGTGTCACCAACTTCTCGGAAGCGATCCGCAATCTCATCATGACGACCCTGCGTTCCATCACGGGCGAGATGGAACTGGACGAAGCGTTGTCTTCGCGCGACAAAATCAAGGCGCGCCTGCGCGAGAGCATTTCCGACGAAGCCATCGACTGGGGGTTGACCGTGAAATCGGTGGAAATCCAGGACATCAAACCCTCTGCCTCGATGCAGAAAGCGATGGAAATGCAGGCTGCCGCCGAACGTGAGAGGAAGGCGATGGTCACGCGCGCAGAAGGG
>JAITWP010000165.1 GCA_031285365.1 Azoarcus sp. | reverse complement strand
GCCGCGCCCGATAATCTGCCAGAATTTGGTGTAGGAATACACCGGCTTGGCGAACACCAGATTGACGATTTCTCGCACGTCGATGCCGGTATCGAGCATGTCTACACTGATGGCAATGCGCGGCATGTCGTTGTGGGTGAACTGATCGAGCAGTCCGCCTTTGCCGTACACGCGCGGATCTTCCGACACCAGCACCTTGGCAAGCTCGCCGTGGTATTGCGGATAGAGCTTGTCGAATACTTCTTCGATCCGGCGGGCGTGCGCCTTGGAGGAGCAAAAGAAGATCGTTTTGCCGGGCAGCACGCCATTGGCGTCTTTGATGCTCTCCTCCATGAACTCCCTGACGATCAGGGTGTTGGTGCCTTTGTTGATGACCTGCTTTTCAAGCTGGGTGCCTTCAAAGTTGATTTCTTCAACCTCTTTGCCCTGCAAGATGAGCTTTTTCTGATCTTCCAGTGAAATGGTGCGCTTGCTGATGCCTTCCATCTGGAACCGGGTCTGGATCTTCATGACCTGGAAGCTGCACAGATAGGGCGGCACGCGATTGACAGCTTCTTCAAAGGTGTAGGCAAAAGTGGGCAGGCCGTCTTCGCCGTGAAACAACTGAAAAGTGTTGTGGTCGATGATGTCGGTGGGCGTGGCGGTCAGGCCGAGGGTGATGGTTTTGAAGTAGTCGAGGATTTCGCCGTAGGTGTTGTAGATGGAGCGGTGGCTTTCATCGACGACGATGAAATCGAAGAAATGTGGCGACAGGTGTTGGGTTTCGTCCCGGATGATGTTGAGCATCGTCGGGTAGGTCGCCACATAGATGCGCCTATCCCTGGCGATGAGTTTTTCGCCCGCGTGGGGCCAGCGCGGTTCGTTGGGCAGATGTTCCTTGAACGCTTGCAATGCCTGCTCGCGCAGGGCGATGCGATCCACCAGAAACAGAACCCTCTCGGCATGACTGGCACGCATCAGCGTATCGACCAGGGCGATGCAGGTGCGAGTTTTTCCGGTTCCGGTCGCCATGACCAGCAAAAAGTCGCGCCTCTTCTGCTCGATGCCTTCCAACACGGTGCGGATAGCGCGGATTTGATAGTCACGTCCGGCGATGGAGGTGTTGATGAACTCCTGCATCAGCGGCTTGCGATTGCGGCGGATGTAGGCAAATCGCTCCAGATCGTCCAGGGTAGGAAAACCTGCGACTTTGCGTGGCGGGGCGTTTTCCAGATCCCAGAAAAAGATTTCCAGGCCGTTGGTGTAGAAGCAAAACGGCAGCTCGCACCCCAACCGCTTCTGGATGCCATGGCAGTACTGCTTGGCCTGTTCGCGCCCCAGTGCCGCATCGCGGCGGGTCTTTTTGGCCTCGACCACAGCCAGCGGCCTGCCGTCCTTGCCAAGCAACACATAGTCGCTGAATTGGTGGCCTTCGTAACGTGTGCGGGGTTCCATGACACCCGATGGGAGGCCGACAGGAATGTCGAACTCTTCCACCACCTGGGTGGGATCTTTGACATTCCAGCCGGATTGGGCGAGTTGGCGATCAATCAACCCCGATCGGGTTTGCGCCTCGGTTTGGGTCATGGGCGACCGTCCTCCCTATTGGGCGAGCGGCAAGCGTGAGCGACGATCAAAACCCGATCAAATAATTCTGAGATCCTATCGTTTCTGTAAATTGTTATATTTATTGAACTTTTCATGTTTCCCCTCAACCCATACCCCCGGATCGAGGACAGGAATCAAGACCCTATCAAATCTTTTCTCCCCAGGCAAACATGAAGAATAATCGAAGTGACATATTGAGTTCACTCATATTCGACGGGAATCTTCGGAATGAATTTCACTCACCCAGCCGTCCGAAACGACACCGCCTCCGCCCCAACATTCGACGACAAAACGAAAAGTGTAGAAGCTGGAGGCAAATCCCTGCTTTGGCTGTTGACAAGGCAGGCAGCCATCAGTTGTTGGTATTTTTGATGGTATCTTGTGAGATATAAAAAACAGTGCAGTTTTAAAAGCTTACTGGAAGAGTTCGAGTCCCTCTCCCCCTTGGTCTTCTAATGGCCGCCAATTATGGCGCGCCACTATACGTCATTATTGATACAATCAGCAGCCATCAGATTTCGATCCCCACACAAGGAGACCCCACATGGAACACATTCAAACTCTGGGCCACTCGCAGACCCAAACGCTGGCAACGAACCGGCTCATCCGTAACACCTACATCCTGCTCGCGCTGACACTGGCCTTCTCTGCCGTGATGGCAGGCGTGTCGATGCTCTTCAATCTGCCGCATCCAGGTCTGCTGTTTACGCTGATCGGGTACTTCGGGTTGCTGTTCCTCACCACCAAATTCCGTAACAGCGGCATGGGCATCGTGTGCGTGTTTGCGCTCACCGGCTTCATGGGCGTCACCATCGGCCCGATTCTGTCTTATTACCTCGCTACGCCGCACGGTTCCCAGCTGGTCATGCAGGCGCTGGGAGCAACCGCACTTATCTTCTTCGCGCTTTCCGCCTACGCGCTCGTCAGTCGCAAGGATTTCTCCTTCATGACCGGGTTCCTTTTCGTAGGCATCCTGGTGGCTTTCCTTGCCGGGATAGCAGCGTATGTCTTCAGTATGCCCACGCTGTCACTGGCGGTATCGGCAGCTTTCGTCCTGCTTGCCTCGGGTCTCATCCTCTGGCAGACCAGCGCCATTGTCAACGGCGGCGAAACCAACTACATCATGGCTACCGTGACGCTCTTCGTATCGATCTACAACCTCTTCATGAGCCTGTTGCACCTGCTGAGTGCATTGACCGGCAACGACTGAGTTCGGAAGCGGATACTATTCAAAGGGCTGGTTTCTGCCAGCCCTTTGTTTTTGGGAAACTGTCCAGTACCAATGGCTTATTTTTTCGCCATTTGCATCATCTTCCAGGTACGGAATCCGCCATTCAGATTGCGCACCGACCACCCTTGCTGTTGCAGGTAGCGTTGCCCGATATAACCACGCAATCCAACTTGGCAATACACGATCAATGGCACATCTTTTGGCAACTGTGCCTGCGTGCGCAATTGTGGCAGCGGCAGATTCAATGCCCCGGGAATCTGACCCTGCCGCAGCAGTTCTTCGGGTTGGCGAAGGTCGATCAGGATGGCTCCTGCCGCTACCGCAGCATCCAGTTCCTCCGGCTCGATGAGCGAAGAAAGTCCGGCAATGAGATTCTGCGCCGCCATCCCGGCGATGTTGACCGGGTCCTTGGCCGCGCCATAGGGTGGCGCATAACTCAGTTCCATCTCGGCCAGATCATCAACGGTCATTTGTGCCTGTATAGCTGTTGCCAGCACATCGAGCCGTTTATCCACGCCACTTCCGCCAACAGCCTGTGCCCCGAGCACGCGCCCCGTCTCCTCGGCAAAAAGCAGTTTGATACTGATCTGCTTTGCGCCGGGGTAGTAACCGGCATGGTCGTTGGCATGGATGTCTAGCTTGCGATACGGTGCGCCCGTTGCCTTGAGTGTTTTT
>JAITWP010000143.1 GCA_031285365.1 Azoarcus sp. | reverse complement strand
CCCAGGTCTGCGTAAGCCCTGGCCGGACTGGCGGATCTACCAAACATAACCTCTCTCCATTGGCATCATTGTCTGCACTTATTTCGACGTGTTAAGGGAGGCCAACTGCTGCGCTAGATAGTTGCTGGTCGAATTCATGCTCGACAACAGAGTATCGAGGGCGCTGAACTGCTTGCGATAACGCTCTTCAATCGCCACCATCCGGGTTTCCATTGCTTCCTGGCGTTTTTCCAGCCCCCGGACGCTGCTCCGCAAGCTCTCCGTGGCCGATCCGACCAAGCCTCCCGTTCCCGCGAGTCTGTCCAACCCGGTATTGAAACGGTTTCCGATTTCGGCGGTGAAGTTGGCAATCAAATTCGGGTCTTTCTTGATCGCCGACGTGAGCTTGTCATTGTCGAGCGAGAGCGTGCCGTCTTTCTGGAAGGTGATGCCCAGCTTGGAGAGCATCATGGTCTCGCCATTCTGATCCTGGAGGCTGCTCTGCCCAAAGACCAGATTGCGGAGCGTGGTTTCTGTTTCCCGCAATATGCGGTTGCCGTTGAGTGCCCCGGAGGTTTTCGCTTCGGCATCGTAGGCGCCGAGCGACTTGACGGTGTTTATGACGTCATTGAATGCCTTGACGAAATCCGCCAGACCCTTCGTGAGTTTATCGGAGTACTCCGCCTCCACCGTCAGGCTCGTGGACGAACCGGGCTGCGTCGTGCCTTTCAGTTGAAGGGTCACGCCCGTCACCGCATCCGTGACGGTATTGGAGGAACTGGTGACCGAGATTCCATCGATTTTCAGGTTTGCGTCCTGCGCCGACTGAATTGTCGTCCCGGAACCCGTCACACCCGCGCCACCCACGGCGAAAGCGTTTCCCGCGCCCTCCTGGCCGGTCAGAACCAGTTGTTGCCCACCGTCGCCGTTGACGATGGTCGCCGTGACGCCCTTGCCGCCCTGATTGATGGCATTGGCCACCGCGCTCAGACTGGAGCCTGACGGCGTGACCGAAAAATTCTTCGAGGAGTCGCCAAAGGAGAACTCGATCGCGCCACCATTGAAACTGCTGGCATCGAACCGGGATTTCTGTCCCTGAGCGAGTTGGGATACTTCCAGGCTGTAACTGCCGGACTGTGCCCCCGCACCCACGGTAATAGAGGCCACTTTCTCATCGCCGACGGCTCCCTTGTAGGTGCCGAATTTGTCCATCGCGGACTGCAACGTATCCGGTTTCAGATTCTTGGCCGCCGTTTGCAGTGCCGAGAGCCTGCTTGCCAGCGTGCCCATCGCAGAAATCTTCGTATTGAAGGAAGAGACCTGCAATTTCAGGTTGTCGAGAGGCAACCTCTCGACCTTCATTAGACTCTCGAGCAGGCCCTGCAGATTCATTCCAGAACCTACGCCCAAGGATGTGATAGTTGCCATGATGATGACTCCTTCAACCAGTGCGCACGAGAACAGCGCCCATGCGCACGATCCGGAGAGTATTCTCCGGATCTCTCATGCTTCCTGTTTCACGATCAACCCCGCGACCTTGCCGAGCGCCTTGGATAGCGCCAGTATGTCCTCGGAGGGAAACTGTTTGATGACTTCCTTCGTTTCGTTATCCATGATCTTGACCACGACCTTGCCCAAGTCTTTATCTACAGAAAAATGCAGGGAAGTTACATAAGGACGGATAAATTCGTTCAGCTTTTCAACGCTTTCCTGTACCGCTCGTTCCAGGCTTGCCGCCTGGCCAGCATTGCCGGGATTGTTAGCTTCCTGGGCCCGCCTGATGGCATGTGCCTCGTCGGTGTTCGGGGCGGCCTGCCCGGGTATGTTGCTGGTTTCTGCAGATTGGGGCATCGGAGATCGCGGCGGGGCTTGCGAAACGCGACCAGACTGGCCCACTCCCGCGACGACGCCATTGATACCAATGATTTCCACGACTCAACCCTCTTTGATTGTGGTTTGAGGAGCGCCAGCCCCTTGGCCAACGCTCCCCCGTTTTCAACCACTTGCGATACTTGCTACCTCACTATCGTAAGAGCGACAACACGTTCTGCGGCAAGGCGTTTGCCTGCGACAACATGGCCACGCCAGCCTGTTGCAGCACTTGCGCACGCGCCAGCTTTGCGGTCTCGGAGGCGTAATCCGCATCCATGATCCGGCTGCGGGCCGCTTCCGTGTTCTCACGCGCTGCCGACAGTTGATCGAGCACGCCCTCGAAACGGTTCTGGATCGCGCCCAGAGACGCACGGTTGTTGTTGATGGTATTGATCAGGGTATCAAGCGTATCCATTGCGGAGAGAGCACCCGCGCCAGAGGAGCCACTGATCGAACCGGCAGAGATGCTCAATGCTGCGATACTGATATCGATCTTCGATTCGGTACCCGTCGTCGCGCCTACCTGGAAAGTGATCCCGCCCGCGAATGTGCCATCCAGCAACCCTTGACCGTTGAAATTGGTGGCGCTGATGACGCGATTGATTTCGTTCGCCAGTTGCTGATATTCGGTGTCCAGCGCGCCACGGTTGGCTGAATCATACTGACCGGAAGCCGCCTGCACCGCCAGCTCACGCATCCGTTGCAGGTGTTCACCGATCACGTTCATGCCGGCTTCCGCC
>JAITWP010000129.1 GCA_031285365.1 Azoarcus sp. | reverse complement strand
TCCTGTTCGGCGCCATATTGAGATCGCTGAGCGTCGAGCAGGACGAGGTGACTGTCGAGACCTCCACGGTAGCGGGCTTCGGACAGGCGGTAACTTTCGTTGGCGGCGTTGACGAGCTCGCTGCGGGCGTCGAGTTGCTCGGCAAGGGTGGAGCGGTCGGCCAGTGCGTCGGCCACTTCGCGGAAGGCGGACTGAATGGTTTTTTCGTATTGCGCGATCTGAATATTGCGTTCGATCTTGGCGCGGTCGAGGCTGGCGCGCAGCGCTCCAGCGTGAAAGATCGGCATGACGATCTGTGGCGCGAAAGTCCATAACCGTGTGCCTGAATCGAACAGATCCTCCAACGTCGGACTGGCCGTACCTGCCCCGGCAGTCAGGGAGATGCGCGGGAAGAACGCGGCCCTGGCCGCGCCGATGTTGGCGTTGGCGGCACGCAGCATGTGCTCCGCCTGTAGGACATCGGGCCTTCTTGTCAGGACTTCGGACGGGATGCCTGCGGGCAGGCCGGCAACGTTGGAAAGCGCCCCGGCCAGCGTTTCGGCTTGCAGGTTTTCGGGTATCGGCGCACCGACGAGCAGAGTAAGCGCGTTGCGGTCGCGGGCAAGCTGGGCGGTATAGCGGGCGGTATCGGCGCGGGCGCGCTCCATTGCGGTGCGCGCTTGCGCGAGGTCGAGCGCGGAAGCCGCGCCTGCGGCAAAGCTCTTGCGGATGAGCTCGACGGATTTTTGCTGGGTGTCGAAGGTGCGGCGGGCGAGCTCAAGTAGTTCGCGGTCGGCGGCCAGCGCCAGCCAGACGTTGGTGATTTCGGCAACGAGGCTGATTTGTGCGCTACGTTGGGCTTCTTCAGTGGCAAGGTAGGTTTCGATCGCCTGATTGTTCAGGCTGCGGATGCGGCCGAAGAAGTCCAGTTCCCAGGAGGCGCCGATAGTGGCGTTGTACTGGCGGCTGATGTAGGCATTTCCGGTGGGGCTGAGACTTTCCGGTACACGCTGGGCGTTTTGACCTCCCGCCAGATTGGCCGAGGGAAGAAGATCGGCGCGCTGGATACGGTACATGGCGCGCGCGCGCTCGATGTTGAGCGCGGCGATTCTCAGGTCGCGGTTGTTGGTGAGCGCAAGCTCGATGATCGTACGCAGCCGGGTGTCGGTGAAATAGTCGCGCCAGGGGAGTTCGGAGGCTGGCATCCCAGCGGTTTCTTCGCCGCTGGGGATTTCCCATGCGGCTGGGACAGGCAGGGCGGGACGCTCATAACGGGGGGCGAGAGTGCACCCGGCAGCCAAAGCGGCCACCAGCGCGGCGCACAGAACACGAAGTGGGGAAGTCATGAAACAACCTCTTTATCGAAGGAATGTTTCGCAGCGTCTTGCTGCGAGGGTTTGTCTTTGAAGATGAGTTTGATGGTGACGTAGAACAGGGGAACGAACAGGATGCCGAAGGTGGTGGCGGTAATGGTGCCGCCCAGTACCCCGGTTCCAATGGCGTTCTGGCTACCCGAACCTGCGCCGGTGGCCTTGGCGAGCGGGAACACACCAAGCGCGAAGGCGAGCGAGGTCATCAGGATGGGGCGCAACCTCATCCGCGCGGCCAGCAGGGCGGCCTCGATCAGTTGTTTGCCGGATTCCAGTTCGGCCTTGGCAAATTCGACGATCAGAATCGCGTTTTTCGCGGACAGGCCAATGGTGGCGAGCAGGCCCACCTGGAAGTAAACGTCGTTCGAGAGACCTCGCCCGGTGGCAGCGATAAGTGCGCCGATGACGCCGAGCGGGATGATCATGATGACGGCGAAAGGCACGGACCAACTCTCATAGAGGGCAGCCAGACATAGGAAGACCACGAGTATGGAGAGGGCGTAGAGGGCCGGGGCTTGCGCGCCCGCGCGGAGTTCTTCAAAGGAAACTCCCGTCCAGGAGAAACCAACGCCCGGCGGGAGTTTTTGGGCGATTTCTTCGATGGCAGCCATTGCTTCGCCCGTGGAAACTCCCTGCGCGGCAGCACCCTGGATCTGGAGCGAAGGTTGGCCGTTGTAGCGTTCCAGCCGGGGAGAACCGAATGTCCAGCGCGTGGAGGTGAAGGCGGAGAAGGGAACCATGTCGCCCGCGCGGTTGCGCACATACCATTTGTCGAGGTCTTCCGGGGTCATCCGGGCGGAGGCATCGGCTTGCAGGTAGACCTTCTTGATGCGACCGCGGTCGAGGAAGTCATTGACGTAGGTGCCGCCCCAGGCGGTAGAGAGTGTGTCGTTGATGTCGGCCACGGTAACACCCAACGCCCCGGCCTTGGCGTGGTCGATGTCGAGCGTGAATTCCGGGTTGTCTTCCATGCCGTTGGGGCGCACGCCCGTGAGACGTTTGTCCTGCGAGGCCATGAAGAGAAGCTGGTTGCGTGCGGCGACCAGCGCCTCGTGGCCGACTCCGCCGCGATCCTGCAACTGGAGATCGAATCCGCTGGCCATGCCCAATTCCATTACGGCAGGGGGAATGATGGCAAATACCATCGCTTCGCGGATCTGGGAAAACGCGATATTGGCCCGCTTTGCGAAATCCCAGACTCTCTGTCCCGGTTCCTTGCGCTCGTCCCAGTGATCGAGCCGGACGAACCCCATGCCCATGTTCTGCCCGACACCGCCGAAGCCGAAGCCGGCAATGGTGAAGACGGAAGCGATTTTTTCTTTGTGTGGCTCCTGTTCCTGGAAGTGTACGCGCATCTTTTCAAGCACGTCCACGGTGCGTTCCTGGGTAGCTCCGGCAGGCAGGGTGGCGAGGATGGGGATAATTCCCTGGTCTTCTTCCGGCAGGAAGGAGGTAGGCATCCTGTGGAAAAGCAGGGCGAGTACGCCAATGATTGCGCCGTACACCAGCAGGAAGAGAACCTTGTGGCGCAGGATGCTGCCGACGGTTCGCACGTAGTGGTTGGTACCGCGGGCGAACATGCCGTTGAACCAATGGAAAAAACCGCTGAACCAGCTTCCTTCGGTCGCTTCATGGCCTTTTTCGATC
>JAITWP010000120.1 GCA_031285365.1 Azoarcus sp. | reverse complement strand
CCAATACGATGGCTCGTTTGAAGTTTTCATCATATTTCAACATGAAATACCCCCAGTTGGTTCAGTGTCCAACTTTTGGGGGTCAGTTCACGTGGAGGGGTGCCCCGAAGGGGTGGGGTGGTTGCCCGGGCACGCGCCACGCGCTCGTGCCCCCCTGCAATTGCTCAGTGCCTACAGCAGCCATACCGGAACGATCATGTCCGTGTCGTTGAGCGGCAGCAACTTGTCGCTCAGACACACCACGGCCCCGCTGCCGCGCCGGATGCCTGCGATGGTATCCAGAACGGGAAACGCTTTGACGTCCTTGGGGTTTGGGGTAGCGGTCTGTTTGATTTCGATGGGATGGAGAACGCCATCCTTTTCGATAATGAGGTCGATTTCCCGTTTTTGGTGGTCGCGGAAGAAATAGAGTGGCGGGTTCTGTTCGCCCATGTTGAGCCAGCTTTTCAGAATCTCCGTCACAACGAACGTCTCGAAGAACGCCCCGGACGGTTTTTTTCCGCGTGACGATGGATGTAAGTCATTTTTACCGATAATTTAATATCTGATGTTAACTTATCATAAAAATGACTGCATCATGATGATCAGTTCGTTTGCGGGTGATGTCGACGCACAAAAACGGGCAACGCCAGGGCGAGACCGGTAAATAGCCAGCCAACAGCCTGCGCATTGCCAGGCTCAGGCAGCCAGCGCCCGATAGCACACACCACGATGAGGGCGGCGCAGATGCGCTCTGCGCGGGAAAAATCGCTGCCGCGCAGCCAGCCAATGACGCCGTAGATCATCGCCGGGGCCAGATAGAGCAGGCTTGGAAAATCACGGTAGCGCGGGGTGATGAGCAGCAGCAATGTCGCGATGGCGGCGGCGAAAAGCAGGAAACCGCGCAGCACGGACAACACATCGACGGCGTCACAACGCAGCTTTGCCCTCCGCATCCGTTGCCAGCCGATGTCGGCTGCCACAAGCGGGTTGCCTAACCAGCGCGTCAGAACCGCACATGCAACCAACGCGGCAAGGGCGACCGCGCCAAGGGCGATCCAATGGGTCAGGTTGACGTAAGCCAGTCGAGCGTGTTCGGCGTGCAGGACGGCAATCAGGCCGGTCGTTGCGCCGGTGAGGGTGAGGGCGGCAAGACGCATCGGTTGCCGGATCGACGCCTGAAAGCGTCCGGCGAGGGTCAGAAACAGGGCGAGCAACGCGCCTGCGCCGGTTCCGATCAACGGCGCGATGACGTTCTCGCGTTCGGAGACGGGGCCTTCGAGCGGAAATTTTCTTTGCAGGGTATCGGCATCGAGCATGCCCCAGTAGCCGCCGACAGTGCCTTCGAGTCCCCGTTTCCACGGCTGGTCGATGCCTTCGATGAGGTTGTAGTCCCAGCCCGAATCATACGCCCGTCGCACGAACTCCCGGATATAGCGAGCCTGGTTGACCTTCGAGGGCAGCGATTCTCCTCGCTGGAGGCCGACGCTCGGCCAGCCGGTTTCACCGATCAGGATGGGTTTGTCGGCAAAGGCCGTGCCGACTTTTTCGCGGATTTCGGCAACATGGGTCAGAGCCAGTTCGATGTCGACCGGGTCGTCTTCCCAGAAGGGCAGGATGTGTACGGTGACGAAATCGACGTGCGCAGCCAGTTCGGTGTTTCTGAGCCAGAATTCCCACACTTCGGCATAGGTGACGGGCACGGACGTTCTCGTGCGTACCGAATCGAGCAGGGCGCGCATTTCCGTGACGGTGCGCTCGCGGCGGAGCAGGACTTCGTTGCCGACGATGATGGCCCGCACGGTGTCGGGATAGGCGTTGGCGAGCGTGACGACACGCTCGATCTCAAGGGCGTTGTCCTTTGAAACATAGCCGATCCATGCTCCGAGCAATACCTTGAGCCCCAGTTCCTGGGCGATTCCGGGAACCTGATCCAGTCCCTTGTCGGTCGAGTAGAGCCGCACACAGTCGGTGATTGCAGAGAGCGCGCGCAGGTCTTCTTCGATCTGTTGGCGCGCAATGCGCAGTCCTTCGTCAAACGGCGTTTGCCCCGGACGATGAAAGGGAGCGTAGGAGACACAGCGCAGTTTTTCGCCCTGGGCCAGTTCCAGTCCGGGCATTGTCACAGGACGGGTTTGGGTAACGACCCAACCCAGGAGAGCGGCAAGGGCGATAAGCTGGACAAGCGCGAGCGCCGCCCAGATCGAACGGGGCATGGAGGAGGAAAGGGAACGCGGGATCAGCAGGAGCCGGGTTCCTCCAGCACGCAACACAGGTTCCGGTCACCCCAGGCTTCGTCGATCCGGTTCACGCTCGGCCAGAATTTGTTTTCCGCAACCCAGGGAAGCGGGAAAACCGCCTGCTCGCGGCTATAGCCGCGGTTCCATTCGCCGATGATGTCGGCCTGGGTATGGGGAGCGTTCTTGAGCGGATTGTCGGTGGCGCCCCATTCACCGAGTTCGACCCGGCGGATTTCATCGCGGATGGAAATCATCGCCGAGATGAAGCGGTCGAGCTCGGACAGTGACTCTGACTCGGTGGGTTCGACCATCATCGTGCCCGCTACGGGGAAGGAGACGGTGGGGGCGTGAAAGCCATAGTCCATGAGCCGTTTGGCGATGTCGACTTCGCTGATGCCGCTGGCGGCCTTGATCGGACGGAGATCCAGGATACATTCGTGCGCGACGCGCCCGTGCCTGCCGGTGTAGAGCACCGGGTAATGGGGCTTGAGGCGGTGGGCGACGTAGTTGGCGTTGAGAATGGCGAGTTCGGTTGCCCGTTTGAGTCCTTCAGAACCCATCATGGCGATGTACATCCACGAAATCGGCAGGATGCTGGCGGAGCCAAACGGGGCGGCGCTGACCGCGTGCTGTCCGCGATTGGGCCGCTGGCGGTTCTGCGCGTCTTCCGGCATGAACACATGGTCGGGCGCAAAGGGCGCGAGGTGCGCAGCCAAGGCGATGGGGCCCATGCCCGGCCCGCCGCCGCCGTGCGGAATGGCGAAAGTCTTGTGCAGGTTCATGTGCGTGACGTCCGCGCCGACGAAACCGGGGGAAGTCAGACCGATCAGGGCATTGAGGTTTGCGCCGTCCATGTAGACCTGTCCGCCGTGGTCGTGGACGATCTGGCAGATTTCGCGGATGCCCTGCTCGAAAACGCCGTGGGTGGAAGGGTAGGTGATCATCAGCGCCGCGAGCTCGTGGGTGTGCATGGCAGCCTTGGCTTTCAGGTCGCCGAGGTCGACGTCGCCGTCGCTGTCGCAGTCCACCGAGACAACCGTCATGCCTGCCATCTGGGCAGTAGCCGGGTTGGTTCCATGCGCCGATTGAGGAATCAGGCAGACGCGGCGGTACGCCTGTCCACGGCTGGCGTGGTAGCGGGCGATGACAGCCAATCCGGCGTATTCGCCTTGCGCGCCGGAATTCGGCTGCATGCAGAGGGCAGGGAGTCCGGTGATCTTGCATAGCCAGGCGGCCAGCCCGCGAATCATTTCTATCGAACCGGTGGCTTCGCTGACCGGGGCAAACGGATGGAGCGAGGCGAATTCCGGCCAGGAAATCGGCATCATGGCGGCTGCCGGGTTGAGTTTCATCGTGCAGGAGCCGAGCGGGATCATCGAGTGGTCGAGCGCAAGATCCCGGTTTTGCAGGCGCTTGAGGTAACGCAGCATCGCATGTTCAGTGTGGCAGGAATTGAACACGGGATGGGTGAGGAAAGGGTCGTCGCGCAGCAACGCCGAGGGGATGAATTCCAGGGTCTCGGCGCGGCGGTCGAGCGCGTCGAGCTTGGCCTCGTCGATGAAGGTTCCGAATGCACGGATCAGTGTGACGAGATCGGCGCGGGTGGTGGTTTCATCCAGCGTGATGCCCAGAGTGAGATCATCGAAGCGGCGCAGGTCGTAACCCAGTTCGGCGGCGGCATTGAAGGCGGCTTTCGCCAGACTGGCAGTGGTGAAGGTGACGGCCACGGTGTCGAAAAACGTCTGTTCGCGCACCTGGCGTCCCGAGGCGCGCAACGCCAGGGTCAGGATGGCAGCCAGACGGTGGATGCGATTGGCAATGGCGCGCAGGCCGCGCGGTCCGTGCCAGACGGCGTAGAACGCGGCCATGTTGGCGAGCAACGCCTGCGAGGTGCAGATGTTGGAGTTGGCCTTTTCGCGCCGGATGTGCTGTTCGCGCGTTTGAAGGGTCATGCGGTAGGCACGCCTGCCGCGCGAGTCTTTCGAGGCCCCGATGATGC
>JAITWP010000168.1 GCA_031285365.1 Azoarcus sp. | reverse complement strand
AGTGCTTTGAGCCACCAGCGGCGTATTTCGTATGTGTGTGAGCGCCAGAAGGCCAGAGGGAAATTGACTGTGAAATAGTCCAAACCATAGGTTGGGTCCGAGAGATAAACGTCATCGCCCACAATGCCTTTGTCGATACCCGGACGAAACATCGAAAGCTTCTGATTCGCTTGCTTGAACTTTGCAATCGTCCTTAATTTGAAGTGAGACGAGCTTTCCTTGGTCGGCGCATCGAATGCGGCCAATGTGGCTATATCGTCTAACTCATCCCTGAAGTGCTTCTCGATAGCCTCTTGCGTCAGAGGTTTTCGGGCGATATTCCCCGTGCCAAAACTCAGATACCGCGTCAGTGCTCCGCCTGTGAGATCTTGAAATTCCTTGTGAAGTTGTGGGATGGTTTCGACCAGCCGTTGAACATCTTCTTTTTTGGTGACGTAGAAATACGCCGAGGCGAACATGCCGAGATGCCAACTCGCAGGCTTTTGCTGTGGGCTGTAGGGACTGGACGGTATCGCTGTTGCCGTGGCGGCAAGATCAGTGCGCAAAGCTTTTATCCAGTCTTCAAGATCAGGAGCGGGAAGGATCATGGTGTTTTCTTTCGGTACTGAACTCGGCTCCACGGCGCGCAAGATCGACGCAATGACCTCCTCGATCGGCTCGCGCTACTCCTCGCCCAAATAGCCCCAGATCACCCCGCCAATCTTGGTGAATTCCGGCCCCGGCATCGGCTCGCCTTGGCGCACGAACACACGCTGCCCCGGCAGCGCGAAGGCGCTCCAGTACCCCGTGCGTGGGCACGGTTCGCCGGGTTCGGCCCTGAGTCGCAACGGCACTTCGCTCTGAGCTTGCTGGCGCATGCCGGGCGGCGGCTCGCCGTTGACCAGTCCGCCCCAGTCCGAATCGCTGTCGAAGCGCCGCAGCCAGCGCGCCGAGGTTTCGGGGGTGAAGATGTCATCGCTCGGCAAGTTGGGCGGGTAGCTGACCATCCACAAGCGCTCCAGCCGTACCGGCTTCAAGGCCATCGCCAGCGCCCGTAAATGGGCCGGCACACCCTGCTCGACTGGGTATAGCGCAGGCTCGGCGCCGGCTTCGATCCAAAGACCGTCGAGACAGGGATCGATACGAATGCCTTTCACGTTGCGCAGCGTGGATCTGAGTTCGATTTCGCCGCCCAGGCGCCGCAGGTAATCACCGGCCACCAGTACGCCGAAACCGGGGGTACGCATGCCAGTTTCAAGGTGCATGCCGTCGGGACGGTTCGAGCGCATGAAAAAAGGCTTGTCAACGTCCAGCCCAAGGAAACGGTTGGCCAGCGCGAACTCTGCTTGCTGCTGAAACGGGTAACGCTCCAGGATGGGCGGCAGACCGATACCCAGACCCATGTAGGCTTGTACGGACTGGAGACGCTCCAGCGCTTTGAGCCACCAGCGGCGTATTTCGTATGTGTGCGAGCGCCAGAAGGCCAGAGGGAAATTGACTGTGAAGTAATCTAGGCCAAAAGTGCGTTCTGTGAATTCGATTCTTCGGCCCGTAATGGGTTGATCGATGCCTGGACGAAACAACGGCAGGGTCTGGTTCGCGTGCTCGAATTGCGCGATCGTTTCTAATTTGTAGCGGGATGAGCTTTCCTTGGTCGGTGCATCGAATTCAGCCAATGCGGCTATACCGTCTGATTCGTCCCGAAGGTGCTTCTCGATGTCCTCCAGCATCAAAGGCTTTCTGGCGATATTTGCCGTTCCAAAACTCAGATACCGCGTCAGTGCTCCACCTGTGAGTTCCTGAAACTCTTTATGCAATTGGGGGATGGTTTGAGTCAGACGCTGAACGTCTTCCCGGCTTATGACATAAAAGTATGCCGAAGCGAAAATTCCCAGATGCCAGCTTGCCGGTTTCTGCAATGCACTATGAGGGCTTGATGGCAACGCTGTTGCTGTGGCAGCAGAGTTTGTATTCAAAGCTTCAATCCAGTCTTCAAGGTCGGGGGCGGGAAGGATCATGATGTTTTCTCTCGATTCGAAAATTGTGGAAGTGGCCAGATCACCCAGCAGGAACAGGGACAGGCATACGCCCTGGGCCGAGTCTCTTGGTGAGTAGCAGGATCAGGATAGCGATGAGCCTCTTCACCCAATCGGGCTGCGGCTTCGTCCGCTCCTCGGGTTCACCGGCGTTGCAGTCTTCGGGAAAGTACAAGACATAGAAGTTGTCCGCACCGAACATATTTGGGTAGGTCTGACTTTGCTTAAAAGACAAACCATCACTGCCAAACTTCATATCCACCACATGCGTGACGTTCTTGAGAGTTGGCGGCTGATTACGCGATTTGACGATCACGATGTCCGGCGAGATGCTGCCCCCATCCTTGCGCCAATAGCAATTGCCTTTGCGTTTGGGCCGATGGGGCGGATCGCTCATCAGTGGGTTCCCACCCGCATCGAAGGAAGGCTCCGATTTGAAGTGCGCCTTCCAATGGCCCAATTGGTAGTCGCAGGCGTCGAGTAGCGTAGCAAAGCTGCGCTGGTAGTTCACCTTCCCCTGGGGCTGGGGCTTGTCGTCCCCGCCGTCGTAAAGGATCGAGTCTTCGTTTGGCAGCGCCTCATACTTAGTCATGCCCGGGAGCACCGGAAAAGCCCATGCGAACGTGCCCAACGCGCAGAAAAGCGGGCGAAACGGCAGGGGCCTGCCCCAACTGCTGTAGATCTTTTTCCCTTGTGAACGGGTCCGGTTCTGATGCGCGACGATGGTGTCGGTGAACTCCACGCGGGTGCGCATCAGCACACGGTCCACGGCGTACCAGCCGGCATATCGCAACACCTGTTCGAGCAGCGAGAGGGCTTGGCGCAGACTGGCTTCGTCGACCTTCAGGTCGGGGAATTTGTTCAGGCACGCTTCAAGATCCTGACTCAGCAAGTCCGTCACGTTGGCCGTGGGCGCTTCGGCGGCGCAAAGAAGTTTGCTCAGGCGATAGAGCAAGACGCTCATGGCCTCTTCCAGTTTCTCGATGCCAGCTTTGCCCAAGTCCTCGATGAGTTTCATCGCCTTGGAGATGTGTTCGTCGTAGGGCAGGATGGGAATGGGAACGGGAGTGGTCATGACGATGCCCTCAGATCAGGTCGCCCCGGGAAATCGGGTCCATGTCGGTCGGAAATTCGGCGACCCAGGCTTTGACGGTTTGCATATCGGGCGTACTGACCAACTCGGCCCAACCCTGCTCGTCAGTCACGCCCTCATGCACCGTGCCGTTCTCCTCGACCAGCTTGTACCGGTGCTGCGCCAATGGCTGGCCGGTGTGGCGATCGAAAAACTGGTACTTGATGCTGTAGTCGCCCGCAAGCTCCGGGAGATTCATGGGCGGCACCGACAAGCTGTCCGGCCCCGTCAACGTATGACTGGCCGCCTGCTCGCGCCACACGCCCATCGTCCCGCCTTCGATCCCTGACGCCGTCCAGCGCGTGTAGCTCGTCCCGCCGACGATCTCCACCTCCTTCTCCGCTTCGATCACCACCCTCTTCCCGGTGTTCGTGATGTTCAGCTTGGCGAGGAAGTT
>JAITWP010000048.1 GCA_031285365.1 Azoarcus sp. | reverse complement strand
CAGGTGAGAGAGATGTTTGCCAAGGACGATGGAATTCAAGTCTCCATGGTAGGAAACCGGGTATTCATGCAGGCCGAAACGCTGAAACCGGCGCAGGTTCAACTCATCAGCGCACTGCAAAAAGCCTTTGCCGATCAGATCGTGCTCATCACCGGGGGCGATGTGGCACTGGAAGAGCGCACGGTGCATCTCAATGCGCAATTGGTGGAGATCAAGCGTTCCGCCCTCGAAAAGCTCGGGATCGAATGGTCGGAAACCATCTATGGACCGCAGGCAGCCCTTGTTGGCGACATGAAACTCCTGAAGACCAAGGACGGCACCAGGCACTTTATCCGGCCGGATTCCGGGGGCGATTTACCTAGCCTGGATGTATGGCCCGGATATACAAACCCGTTCAAAACTGCACTCAGCCTGGCGACGATGATCTCTTCCAAGATCAATCTCCTGCGGAGCCAGGGTGACGCTTACGTCGTGGCCGAACCGCGCCTGACAGCACGTTGCGGCGGCAAGGCGGATTTCACCTCGGGAGGCGAATTGCCTATCCCCATCTCGAATGGGCTTGGAGCGACCAACGTGGAATTCAAGGAATATGGCGTTCGGCTTGCCATCGAACCGAAGTGCGACAAGCTCGGCAACATCCGCGCCAAGGTCGCCACCGAGGTGAGCCAGATCGACACTGCCGTGTCAGTGCAGGGTGTGCCGGGGTTGCTTACACGCAAGGCCGAATCGGAACTCGACCTGCTCGAAGGCCAATCCATGCTGCTTTCAGGTCTGGCTTCCTACTCTGCGGGTGAAGGCGAGAACAGGGTTCCCTTCCTCGGCAGAGTTCCGCTGCTCGGGCATCTGTTCAAGAGTAACGACAAGAATGCCGAACGTACCGAACTGGTGGTCATCATTACACCCAATTTCGTCACCCCCGAGAGTGATCTGGTGAAGAAGAGCCTAGCGCGAAGCAAGAGCCTTTCCAGCGAAACAGACGCGAAGGTGACCGGGCACGACGTGAAGCCGCTGGACTGGAAAGCGCCTCCGCCCCCGGCTCCGCCAGACAACCTGGGCCTGGAAGGTACGGACATTCGAAACGTCTTGTATGCGGGAAAACCCTCCCAGGGGTCAGGCGCTCAGCCTGTTTCACCTGTATCCGCATCTGTGACCACGCAAGATTCCACATCTCCATCTACGCAGGGTTACACCCTGAAGGGAGATGCTCCCTGGCGTCCAAAGCGTGTCTATGACGATGGGCAAAGAACCGTCATTGAGATGCCTGATGGCATTCCCACGGACAGAGTCCCGACGTTGTTGATCGTACAGTCGGCAATGGGTGATAAAGCCGTGAGTTACCGCATGGACGGATCGCATTATCTGGTCGATGGCGTATTCAATCG
Organism: Azoarcus sp.; assembly: GCA_031285365.1. Lineage (GTDB taxonomy): Bacteria > Pseudomonadota > Gammaproteobacteria > Burkholderiales > Rhodocyclaceae > WRNU01. Next base: position 2,837 of record JAITWP010000048.1, on the reverse strand, counting down.
TGCCGTGCTGGTAGCCGGTTCCGGGTATTACCGGCAAAGCGTCATGATCGAGAGGCTTCCATGAAGAAGTGTTTGACGTTTGCCCTTGTTTGCCTGGCAGGTTGTGCTGGCGCGCCCGGGCCCTCGCCTCTGGAGACGAGCACCGTATCGAAAACGAACTACGGCGTCTTCGTCGGCGTAGGTCCGGCCATCGAGGAACAGATGGCCGAGGAAGCTGCCCAGCAGTTGTGGCAGACCTATCCTCCCCCCAAAAACCTGCTCGATTTTAGACAGCGCATCGCCGAGACGGACAGTTTCGGTTCCCGGCTCTCCAGCATCTTGCAGCGCGAAGGTTACTTCGTGCACCGGGGGTTTGATCCCTCAATTGCGCCACAATGTGGCGCTGGCAGCAAGAAAAACGAGCGTAGTGATTTCAGGATTGTACCGGTGTGCTACCTCATCGACGACGTTTCGGGCATGTTGCGGATCACGCTCTACACGGCAGGCGTGAGATGGAGCCGGTTATTCGAGACGAACCAAGGCAAGCTGAAACCGGTCGGCACATGGACACAGGGGCAATAGGACAGGAGTTATGTCTCATGCACCCGATCACACCCTGAAAATGCCCGACGGCGCGCTGAATGAGCAGATGTTTAGCACCAGCGTTGCCGTGCCGAGTGGAACGAAATATCTACCGACGTCTACCGTATGTTTGGCTCCCCAGTCTCACCGCACTCAGGCAACGGTGCCCTGTTTTTACAGACGCTTTTAATAAATTAGGAAAGCGATCATGCCAAGCAGGATACTGTACCCAATCGGCTACCGTTTCGAGGGCAGCAAACTCACGGTCATCGAAAATATCGGTAATAACAAGCATGGACAGCATACGATTCGCTGCATATGTGACTGCGGCGAAGAATGGGTCGGCTTGCCGAGCAGAGTCAAAAGAGGAGTTGCCAAAAGTTGTGGGTGCACGAAAAAACTTAAAAAAGGCGTATACCCCTCAAAGCACCCTCTTTATCGAGTCTACTTAAATATAAAGAGAAAATGTATCGTTGAATCACTCACTATTTGTGATTCGTGGCGAAAAGATCACAATGCCTTCATTTCATATTGCCTCAGCAATGGCTGGCGATCTGGTTTTGTAACATGTCGAATAAACGATAGCGATGGATTTAGACCTGGGAATATGATGTTTTGTTCTCGTAAGGAATATTTTCGTAATAAACGAAACCTTCCGCGATTGTCTATTAATGGCGAGACTAAAGCAGCGGTGGAATGGGCAGAAATGCTCGGCATTACCCGGCAGGCCATGTTCAATCGTTTTAATAGAGGATGGAGCCCGGATAGTTTGCTTGTGCCATCAAAACGAAAACCCAAGAAACACACAGGAGTGATGCTTCATGCATCGGATCATTCTGAAAACCCCTGACGGCTCGCTGAACGAACTCATGTTCGGGCACGAAGTCGTGACCATCGGCCGGGACGAGGCATGCGACATCGTCATCAAAGGCTGGTCTGTCGGCAAGCGCCATGCCGAAATCCGTTTCGCCCGCGAAGGGGCGCGCATCTTCTGCCATAGTTCGCTGATGGGTATAGGAGTCAACGGCGAGCGCATCAAGGAATACGGGCCTCTACAATCGAAGGACGAGATTCAGGTTGGAAACTATTCCCTGTTCGTGATTCCAACCGCGTTGGCTGCTACAACGAGCGAAAAAGGCGCAAAAAACGGCCACGCGCCGGTGGATGCCCCCAGGGAATTTGCCGCCACCAGGGGGATGAATGGCGTCGAGCCGAGGATGCCAGAATCCGCGTTGCCCCGGCATGCCACGGAAAAGCCCGCGCGCCCTCGCTCGGACACCCACGCCGAGCAAACACCCGTGCGCCCGCAACCCCGCGAGAAAACACGAAACGAGTCGCCGCCGGATGCGCCAGATCTCTACCTCGAATGGCGTAAACAGGCGCATGCCGGACTCATCAAACTGATGGATGTACGCCGCACCGACATCACCACCATGTCGGAGGCGGAACTGGAGCAGACCGTTCGGTTGATGGTAGATGTGGTGCTGGAGAGCATGAAAGATCTGCCGAAACACATCAGGCGGGATCTGCTTGCCCAGCAGGTGCTTGATGAGGCCATCGGCCTGGGACCGTTGGAACCTCTGCTGGCAGACGAAACCGTAACCGAAGTCATGGTCAATGCCAGTGACCAGATATTCGTCGAACGTGCGGGCAAAATCGTCAAAAGCCTGGTGTCATTCACGAATGACCGCGCGGTGATTTCCGCCATCGAACGTATCGTTGCCCCCATTGGCCGCAAAATTGACGAAAGCTCACCCCTCGTAGACGCCCGGCTCAAAGACGGCTCACGCGTCAACGCCGTCATCCCCCCCCTTGCCCTAAAAGGCCCGAGCATCACGATCCGGAAATTTCCAAAAAACCGCCTCTATGGCGAAGACCTGCTCAAATTCGGCACGCTCAACGAGGCCATGCTGGAGTTTCTGTCCTTCTGTGTCCTTCAGGCGAAAAACATCATCATTTCGGGAGGCACGGGGTCGGGCAAAACGACGCTCTTGAACATCCTCTCAAACTTCATCCCCGACACGGATCGCATCGTTACCGTGGAAGACGCGGCGGAATTGCGGTTGCATCAACCCAACCTCGTCTCGCTTGAAGCGCGTCCGGCCAACTCTGAGGGCAAAGGAGCCATCCCTATCCGGGAACTGGTTAAAAACTGCCTGCGGATGCGTCCCGACCGAATCGTGGTGGGGGAATGCCGGGGAGGCGAAGCGTTGGACATGCTCCAGGCAATGAATACCGGCCATGACGGGTCACTGACCACCGCGCATGCCAACTCC
>JAITWP010000006.1 GCA_031285365.1 Azoarcus sp. | reverse complement strand
CGGGTGGAGGTCGACATTGCGGTGCTGCCCTTCCTGATCTGCGCCTGATTGCCCATGCACAGACTGCATCCGGGCATTTCCATCCGCGCACCGGCACGGCCCAATATGCCGTAATAGCCTTCTTCATTAAGGATCATGGCATCCATCCGGGTAGGCGGAGCAATCCAGAGTCGCGCGGGCAAATCGGTCTTGCCGTCGAGCACTTTGCCGACAGCGCGAAAATGACCGATATTGGTCATGCAGGAACCGATAAACACTTCATCGATTCTGTCGCCCGCAACTTCGGAGAGAAGTTTTACGTCATCCGGATCGTTGGGGCAGGCTACGATGGGCTCCGCAATGTCGCCGAGGTCGATTTCGATGATCGCAGCGTAGTCAACATCATTATCGGGTTGAATCAGTTCTCCCCTGGCAATCCAGTCTTCCATCGCAAGGATGCGGCGCTCCAGCGCGCGTGCATCCTGGTAGCCGCTGGCAATCATCCACTTCATCAGCGCGATATTCGAATTCATGTACTCGATGACGGGCTCCCTGTTGAGTCGCACTGTACAACCAGCGGCAGAACGTTCGGCAGAGGCGTCAGTCAACTCGAACGCCTGCTCGACCTTGAGATCGGGCAAACCTTCGATTTCGAGAATGCGCCCGGAGAAAATGTTCTTCTTGCCCTCCTTCTTGACTGTCAGCAAACCCTGTCCGATCGCGTAGAGCGGAATGGCATTGACGAGATCGCGCAGGGTAATGCCGGGGCGCATTTTCCCCTTGAACCTGACCAGCACGGATTCGGGCATATCGAGCGGCATCACGCCGGTAGCAGCGGCAAAGGCAACGAGACCGGAACCCGCCGGGAAAGAGATGCCGATGGGGAAGCGCGTATGCGAGTCGCCGCCGGTTCCGACGGTATCCGGTAGTAGCAGGCGGTTGAGCCAAGAGTGAATCACACCATCGCCCGGACGCAGCGCCACGCCGCCACGTGCGCTGATGAAGCCGGGCAGGTCGCGGTGCATCTTGATGTCGACCGGTTTCGGGTATGCGGCAGTATGGCAGAAGGACTGCATCACCATGTCGGCGGAAAAACCGAGGCAGGCGAGGTCTTTCAACTCGTCGCGCGTCATCGGACCAGTGGTGTCCTGCGAACCGACGGTGGTCATCTTCGGCTCGCAGTAGGTTCCTGGGCGGATGCCCAGCCCTTCCGGCAAGCCGCAGGCGCGACCAACGATCTTCTGTGCGAGCGAAAAACCCTTGCCGGTATTTACAGGTGCTTGCGGCAGACGGAAAAGCGTGGAGGGCGCCAGACCCAGCACCTCGCGCGCACGCGCGGTGAGCGCACGCCCAACGATGAGCGCAATACGTCCCCCGGCACGTACTTCGTCGAGAATCACAGGTGTCTTGAGCCGGGTCGTGGCAATGGCCTCACCGTTCTTCTTCGCCGTGACTTTCGCATTCGCGCGGTCGACGACAAGCTCGATCTCGTCGCCCATCTCCATCCTGCTGGTGTCGATCTCAATGGGCAACGCACCGGCATCTTCCATCGTGTTGAAGAAGATCGGAGCGATTTTGGTGCCCAGGCACACTCCGCCAAAACGCTTGTTGGGCACGAAAGGAATATCTTCCCCGGTAAACCAGAGAACGGAATTGGTGGCTGATTTGCGTGAGGAACCGGTTCCTACCACGTCGCCCACGTAGGCGACGAGATTTCCCTTGGCTCGCAATTCTTCGAGAAACTCCACGGGACCGCGTTCGCCGGGTTTTTCGGGTTGAATGCCGGGGCGTGCATTCTTGAGCATGGCAAGCGCGTGGAGCGGAATATCAGGCCGCGACCAGGCATCCGGCGCGGGGGAAAGGTCGTCGGTATTGGTTTCGCCCGACACCTTAAATACGGTGAGTTTTTGCATCGCGGGCACTTCAGGACGAGAGGTAAACCACTCGCCCGCCGCCCAGGATTGCAGTACGTCTTTCGCGTTCGTGTTGCCGTTTTTTGCGAGATCGGCCACATCGTGGAAATAATCGAAAACCAGCAGGGTCTTCTTCAGCGCCTCGGCAGCAGTGGTTCCGACCTCGGCATCGGCCAGCAACTCGATCAAGGGCTTGACATTGAAACCGCCCAACATAGTTCCGAGCAATTCCGTCGCACGTCCTCTGGACAGTAGCGCGCAGGCTTGCTCGCCACGCGCAACCCGGGAGAGAAACTCGGCTTTCACCCTGGCGGCATCATCCACTCCGGCAGGTACCCGGTTCGTGAGCAGATCCACCAGAAACCCTTCCTCTCCGACGGGAGGATCCTGAAGCAGAGCAATGAGATCGACAGTTTGCTGCTTCGACAGCGGCAGCGGCGGAATACCAAGCGCAGCGCGCTCGACAACATGGGCACGATAAGCTTCAAGCACGGTTGTTTCCTTTTTTCAAGTATCGGGTTGTAGTCGTGTCCGGGTGAGCTGACTCAACCCTGAATAATATCTCTTATATAAGATATAAAACAAGAGGAATCTGCATGGATGATTTTAACCTGTCATGCGTTCTTTGCGGCAAAGCTCCGGAAAATCCCCGCCATATACCCAGTCATCCTCGCCTCAGTCTGCGCAAGTTGCCCATTATCACCTTCACGCATAAAATGCCCTGACACTTGCCTGGAATGCTTCATGGTTCCCACAGGCGTACAAAAACATGCACTGGTACCTGATCCACACGAAACCCCGGCTGGAGAAGCACGCACTGGAAAACCTCGAACGACAAGGTTACGAGTGCTACCTCCCTCTCTACCCCACTGAAAAGCTGTGTCGGCACAAGTTGACCGTCACCGACTCGCCTTTGTTTCCGCGTTACCTGTTCATCCGCCTGGGTCAGGAAGATTCCGCCAAAAGCTGGGCGCCGCTGCGTTCGACGCGCGGTGTGAGCCAACTGGTACGTTTCGGCCAACATCCCGCCCAGGTGGACGACACGCTGATCGCACTGCTGAAATCCCGCGAACAGTCGTTCCAGTCCAAACCGGAACGACTGTTCGGCCCGGGCGACCCTGTACGGATTGCGGAGGGTCCTTTCGCAGACATCGAAGCGATTTACCAGATGTCCGACGGAGAACACCGCGCCCTGGTACTGATCGAGATATTGAACAAGCCGGTTTCCCTGCGGGTCGAGCTTGCCAGTTTACGCAAGACAGGATGAATTGGTTTATTTCCCTGCCCTTCACTTCAACCCATACATTCAAAAAAAGCGGCGGACAACGTCCGCCGCTTTTTTTACCAACCCCGCCTCCCCCAAAGGAGAGACGGTTCTACCGTCTTAGAACAGAGGCTCGTCGAGACCAAACACCGACTCGCCGCCCTGGCTGATTTCCGTCGCCAGCCCCCTGGCCTTCACCAGCCAGTGTTGCGCGAAGTAACGGGTCGTCGCCAGCTTGGCATTGTAGTAGCCGTCGGACGCGCCCGCGTCCAGCTTCGCCTGCGCAATCTGCGCAGACTTGGCCAGCAGCCAGCCGCCCACCACGATACCGGTGAGATTGACGTAGGGAACGGAACCGGCATGAACCACTGCCGGCGCGCTGCCATAGGCGCCAATCAGCCATTCGGTCGTGTCGATCTGCGCCTGGACGGCCTCCTTCAGGAGCTTGCCAACGTCGCCCAGCCTGGCATCGCCAGACAGTTGATCGGCATAGGCGGCAATGTCCTTGTACAGACCACGGGCCGTAAAGCCGACATTGCCCGCCTCATCCTTTTCACGCGCGGTCTTGCGGCCGACCAGGTCGTTGGCCTGGATGGCGGTCGTGCCTTCGTAGATCGCGGTGATGCGAGCATCGCGCAGGTATTGCGCCGCACCGGTTTCTTCGATGAAACCGTTCCCGCCATGGATCTGGATGCCATCGTTGGCAATACTGATACCGTTCTCGGTGCTCCAGGCCTTGACCACCGGGGTGAGCAGTTCGACATACGCCTGGCTTTGCTTGCGCACGGCCGCATCGGGATGGTGCGCGGACTTGTCCATGTTGCCGGCCACGAAATAGGCAATCGCGCGCATGGCTTCGGTGCGGGACTTCATGTCCATCAGGAGACGGCGCACATCCGGGTGGAACAGGATGGGTTTGGTTTCTCCGCTCTTGTCACCGATGATCGCGCCCTGGATACGCTCGCGGGCATAGGTGCGCGCATGCTGGAAAGCACGCTCGGCCACGCCGACGCCTTCCAGACCCACATTGAGGCGCGCGTGGTTCATCATCGTGAACATGTAGGCCACGCCCTTGCCTTCCTGTCCGACCAGCCAGCCCTTTGCGCCCTCATTGTCGCCATAGGACATGACCGAGGTGGCGCTGCCGTGGATGCCGAGCTTGTGTTCGAGGGCCGAGCAGACCAGGTCGTTACGCGCGCCCAGGCTGCCGTCGTCGTTGACGAAGTACTTGGGAACAACGAAGAGCGAAATGCCTTTCAAACCCGGATCGGAATTGGGCAGGCGCGCGAGCACGAGGTGGATGATGTTCTCCGCCATGTCGTGTTCGCCCCAAGTGATGAAGATCTTGGTGCCGCTGATCCGGTAAGTGCCGTCACCACTGGGATCGGGAACAGCCTTGGTGCGAATGGCCGTCAGGTCGGTACCGGCCTGCGGTTCGGTCAGGTTCATCGTGCCCGACCAGGTGCCGTCGGCCATCTTGTGCAGGTACTTTTCCTTGAGTTCTTCGGAAGCGTGATGGCGAATCGCCTCGATGGCGCCCAAGGTCAGCATCGGGCACAGCGCGAAAGCGATGCTGGCGGAACGCCACATTTCATTGACCGCGATATTGACGAGGTGCGGCAGGCCCTGACCGCCGTACTTGACGTCGACCGGCATGGCATGCCAGCCGTTTTCACAAAAGAGCTTGTAGGCGTCCTTGTATTCCTGGATCGTGGTGACAACACCAGCATTCCAGACCGGGCCTTTTCTGTCGCCTTTAGGGTTCAGGGGATCGATGACTTCAGAGGCGAATTTGGCAGCTTCTTCCAGGATGGCATCTACCGTATCGGCATCGACCTCGGCAAAATCAGGCAAACCAAGAATTTCCGGCAATCCGGCCAGTTCGTTCAAAACGAAACGCATATCAGCAAGCGGTGCGTTATAAGTGCTCATGAGAGTGTCTCCCTCCAGTTAATGATTTGATGTTAACTACTACAACCTGAACCTCGGAAGGCTCAATCCAATGCCGCCACCAGTTCCGGCACGGCGGTGAACAGGTCAGCCACCAGGCCAAAATCGGCCACCTGAAAGATCGCCGCGTCGGCATCCTTGTTGATCGCCACGATCACCTTGGAATCCTTCATGCCGGCCAAGTGCTGGATCGCCCCCGAAACTCCGATGGCAAAGTAGAGTTGCGGCGCAACGATCTTGCCCGTCTGCCCCACCTGATAATCGTTGGGCACGAAACCGGCATCCACCGCAGCGCGGCTTGCGCCAAGCGCCGCACCGAGTTTGTCGGCCAGCGGTTCAAGCATCTTGCTGTAGTTCTCACCGCTGCCCAGCCCCCTGCCTCCGGAGACGACGATCTTGGCTGCCCCCAGCTCGGGACGGGCGCTCTTGGTGACTTCGCGCCCAAGCATGCGCACGAGTCCAAAATCGGCCCCTGCCGCCACCGCTTCAACCGCCGCGCTGCCACCTTCCCCGGCAGCGTCGAACGCGGTCGTGCGCGCAGTGAGAACCTTTACCGGATCGGCGCTTTTCACCGTAGCCAGCGCGTTGCCGGCGTAGATCGGGCGCACGAAGGTATCCGGCGCTTCGACGGCAATGATGTCGCTCACCTGGGCGACATCGAGCAACGCCGCCACACGGGGCAACAGGTTTTTGCCCACACTGGTGGAGGGAGCCACGATATGGCTGTAACCGGAAGCCAGTTCCTTGACCAGGACGGCGATGTTTTCCGGGAGTTGCGCTTCATACTGCGGCGCATCGGCGACAAGCACCTTGGCAACGCCCGCTACCCCGGCGGCAGCCTGACCCACCGCAGCGACGTTGGCTCCGGCTACAAGTAGATGAACGTCGCCACCGATTTTTACGGCGGCAGTCACGGCGTTGAGGGTCGCGGCCTTCAGGGCGGCGTTGTCGTGTTCGGCAATGACGAGAATGGCCATGATCAGATCACCTTTGCAACGTTCTTGAGTTTATCGACCAGTTGACCGACATCGGCCACGACGATCCCTGCACTGCGCTTGGGCGGCTCGGTCACCTTGAGGGTTGTCAGCCTCGGCGTGACATCCACGCCCAGATCGGCGGGCTTCACTGTGTCAAGCTGTTTTTTCTTTGCCTTCATGATGTTCGGCAAGGTGGCGTAGCGCGGCTCGTTGAGGCGCAGGTCAACCGTCACCACCGCTGGCAGCTTGACCGCCAGTTTTTCCAGGCCGCCATCAATCTCGCGGGTGATGGTGATTTCGCCCGCGCCGGGAACGAGCTTGGAGATGAACGTCGCCTGCGGCCAGCCAAGCAGCGCGGCAAGCATCTGCCCGGTCTGATTGGCATCATCATCGATGGCCTGCTTGCCCGCGATGACCATTTGCGGCGCTTCCTTGTCGGCAATCGCCTTCAGAAGCTTGGCGACGGCCAGCGGTTGCAGATCGGCATCGGTTTCCACCAGGATGCCGCGATCAGCCCCCATCGCCATCGCAGTACGCAGCGTTTCCTGCGCAGCTGCCACACCGGCACTTACGACAACCACTTCGGTCGCCACGCCAGCCTCCTTCAAACGAACCGCCTCTTCCACCGCGATTTCGTCAAATGGG
>JAITWP010000325.1 GCA_031285365.1 Azoarcus sp. | reverse complement strand
GTTTCGGTGTCCTCAAAAACCGAACACCTTACAGAGAAAATTTCGCCTCTACCCGTTGACGGGCAAGACGGTATCTACATGCCCTTTTCTTCGTGACGGTTTTTGGCTTCGTCGAGCTGGTAAATCAGGTCGTCGATGATGTCGTCCAGGTCTGAGGCGGTATGGCCCAGGCAAATGGAGACGGCTTCGCGAGCCCGCGCCCATTCCGTGTCCTGTACCGTGCGCAGATGGGTGCTGGCGGCATACTCGGCCATGACGTTGATGGCGATCAGGTGATATGCCTCGCTGTTGATGTTTCGAGGGTCTCCGAGCTGGGTGTAGTCGTGATGATCGAGAATGCCCTGGGTGATGGCATCCGACAGTCCCCAGGCGCGCCCGAGGTAATAGCCAATGATGGCATGGCTGGTTCCGAGGGCATCTTCTTCAATATCCGTAAATGTTTTGGGCCCGATGTTTTTGTTGGCTTCGCGCAGGACGTTCTTGTATTCCGGGTAGCGTTGCGCGAGCAACGGGATGCCGCAATCGTGGAACAGACCAAAGGTATAGGCGGTGTCCGGGTTGACCTTGCCCACGACGGAAGCCAGGCGTTTCCCGGCGATGGCGGTATAGCGTGAACTATCCCAGAAGCGATCGAGAGAGGCGTTGTTGGTGCTGATGGAGTGTTGCAGAAGAGCTTCCCGTACCAGATTGGTCAGGGAATCGAAGCCGAGTGTCTTGATCGCGTCCGCGATCGAAGCGATGCGGCGGCCGTTGCCGAAGAGCGGGGAGTTGGCCGTGCGGATGACGATGGCGGAGGTTCCCGGATCCTGATAGACGAGTTCAGCTATTCTTTTACTGTTGGTGTGCGGACTTTTCAGTTCGTCCATCAACTGGGAGAGAATGGCTGGGCAAGCCGGAATGGCAATACCGCGCAAAGCCTTGTTATTTGCCTTGTCCATGGTGTGACACTCTCGATGATTCGACAAAATGTCCTACCGGATTGTAACGCGCATCTGCCGTGCCTACCGCGCACAATGCCGCATTTTGGGAAGGCGTTACCGCATGAAGGAAGTATCATGCCGACACACCAACAACATGAGGAATGTCCTGGAATGCATGCCTTTACTCTCATTCATCGTCCGGTTGGAGGCGTGAATCATGGAATGGCTTGAGCATCTTGTCGGCGGGGATGCCGTGGCGCTGTTTTCCCTGCAAGCGCTGTTGGTCGTGTTTGCAATCGTGGTTTTCAACTATGTGCTGCGCCGTGCGTTGGCTCGGTTCGGCACCGCAGCCCACAAGACGGATACATTCTGGGAGCAGGCGCTGGTGGCGTCTGCCCGACGTCCGCTGGCCATACTGGTCTGGGTGGTCGGCATCTCGTTCGTTGGGCAGATGGCGCAGGCTCAAACGGAAGTTGCCATTCTTGCGTTTGTTCATCCTGTGCGCGTCATCGGGGTCATCGTCTGTCTGGGTTGGTTTCTGACGGGATTCATCAGTAACGCGAAGGATGCAATCATCCAGCGGCGAATCGCGTACGGCGCGGAAGTCGACCGAACGACAGCCGATGCCATCGCCCAGCTTTTACGCATTGCGGTATGGATCACGACATTCCTGATTACTTTGCAAAGCTTGGGATTCTCGGTTCAGGGAGTGCTGGCTTTCGGTGGCATCGGCGGGATTGCCATCGGCTTTGCCGCCAAGGATTTGCTGGCCAATTTCTTCGGCAGTCTGATGATCTATTTTGATCGCCCGTTTGCCGTCGGTGACTGGATACGCTCGCCGGACAAGCAGATCGAAGGCACGGTCGAAGACATCGGCTGGCGTCTGACCCGCATTCGCACTTTCGACAGGCGGCCCCTGTACGTGCCCAATTCGCTGTTTGCAACCATCACGGTCGAGAACCCGTCACGGATGAGTCACCGTCGCATCAATGAAACCATCGGCTTGCGCTACGACGACATCGGCAAGGTGGCAGCCATCGTCGAAGACATCCGGGTCATGATGCGGACGTGTCCGGAAATCGACCAGGATCAGCCCGTGGTCGTGAGTTTCGACAAATTCAACGATTTTTCGCTCGACATCGTGGTGCGCGCGCTCAGCCACGTGACGGCGGGTGTTGAATTCCAGCGGATCAGACAGGACATCCTGTTGAGGATCGCCGACATCATCGCTCATCACGGCGCGAAGATTGCGCTTCCGACGCGCGTCAATCTCACCCAGCCCTTGCCGCCTACCTGAGGCCGTCAAGATAACGTTCGGCATCAAGCGCGGCTTGGCAACCGCTCGCGGCGCTGGTGATGGCTTGCTTGTAGACGGGGTCCTGCACGTCGCCCGCAGCGAAGACGCCGGGGATGCTGGTCTGGGTGGCATCGCCCTGCTGGCCGCCACGAGTAATGATGTAGCCGCTGTCCATGTCGAGTTGCCCGGCGAAAATACCGGTGTTGGGCTGGTGCCCGATAGCGATGAAAACGCCGTGCACGGAAACTTCGCGCGTCTGCCCGTTTGCCACGTTGCACAGGCGCATGCCGGTGACGCCGGAGTTGTCTCCGAGTATTTCGTCGAGCGTGTGGTCGAGTGCCAGCTCGATTTTTCCAGCGGCAACCTTTTCCATCAGCTTGTCGACCATGATTTTTTCGGCGCGAAATGTCTGACGGCGGTGCACGAGCGTGACCTTGCGCGCGATGTTGGCCAGATAGAGGGCTTCTTCCACGGCAGTGCTGCCGCCGCCGATTACGGCAACGTCCTGGTTTCGATAGAAAAAACCATCGCAGGTGGCGCAGGCCGATACGCCGCGCCCGGCGAATTTTTCTTCGGAAGGTAGGCCGAGGTAGCGGGCCGTGGCTCCCGTGGCGATGATTAGGGTGTCACAGGTGTATTGACCAGAGTCGCCAATCAGGAGGAACGGGCGTTGTGTGAGCTTCGCGGTGTGAATGTGGTCGAACACGATCCGGGTGTTGAAGCGTTCGGCGTGTTTCTGGAAGCGTGCCATCAGATCCGGCCCCAGCACACCGTCGGCGTCGGCAGGCCAGTTGTCGACTTCGGTCGTGGTCATGAGTTGCCCCCCCTGGGCAAGTCCCGTGACAAGCAGGGGAGACAGGTTGGCGCGGGCCGCGTAGACGGCGGCGGTATAACCGGCCGGGCCGGAGCCGAGAATGAGGAGGCGGGAGTGGATGTGTTCGACGGTCATGGGAATGTCTGTGCTCGGATGTGAAAAACTGCACGGTGCCGGGGATTATAATCCGGGAAACCCGATGCCTGAATCGGGCTGTGGCGAATGCTAACAGGGCAAGATATGGTTATACTTACACCCACGGAACAACAGAAGTAAAACACATAAGTTTTCGTTGGGCTGTGCAAGCCGGAAGTTGCGGCTTCACGAATCTTTGGGATCCTCTCCGCGCAGAGGCATCTTTGCGCATGCAAGGGGTGGATAGATAACAACCTTTTTATGAAATCCACTGTCCTATGAATCGGCCTGCTCTCGTTTCGACCACTGCGTTGAAAACTTTCCCCCTGTTTGCCGGATTGTCCGACGAAGTGTTGAGTTCAGTTGCCCAGGTAGCGATGATGCGGCATTATCCGCGCGGGCAATCGGTGGTACGCGCAGGTGAACGTACCGATTATGTCTATTTTGTGCTGACCGGTAGCCTCAAGGTCGTCGTGAGCGACGAGGACGGGCGCGAAGTCATCCTTTCCATCCTGGGCCAGGGGCAGATTTTTGGCGAGATGGGGATGTTCGGCGACCAGCCGCGTTCCGCTTCGGTGGTGCCTGTAGTGGCCTCCGATCTGGTGACGGTGACGAAACAGGCTTTCCGTCAGTTGATGCAGGATCATTTCGAGGTTGCTTGGCGCATCATGTGCAATCTTGCCGAACGCCTGCGCGATGCCGACCGCAAGATCGAAAGCCTGGCCCTGATGGATGTCTATGGTCGCGTGGCCCGCCTGCTGCTGGAGATGGCCGAGGATGTCAACGGCGAAACCGTGGTGGCGCACAAGATTTCCAAGCAGGACATCGCCCGCATGATCGGCGCTTCGCGCGAGATGGTCAGCCGGGTGATGAAAGACCTCGGCCAGCAGGGGCTGATCGAGGAGACGCCACACGGCATCATCCTGCACGAGCGTCTGGGCAGCAACGGCTGATATTGCGGCGCAGGTGTAGTTTGTCAACCTCCCGATTCGGCCGTTTACGACGGCGGAAACCGGGGGGTGTTGCGTTGTTGCCGGACTATCGGGTTTGGAAGTCGAGGGCAGGGGGCGAGGCGTTATAATCCAACGCTTCGCTTCACCTGAATCCTTTTCTGATGGCTTCCCGTTCTTCGTCCCGCCCTTTGCCCGAAAAAATTTCCCTGTTGATGCGGGAGGCGTGCTGGCTGCTGCTGGGGGTCGTGCCGCTGCTTTTTGTTGGGCTGATCCTGTTCAGCTATGACAAGGCCGATCCGGGTTGGTCACACGCTTCGACGACGAGCGTGGTGAACAATTCGGGAGGGCCTATCGGAGCCTGGCTTGCCGATGTGCTTTTCTACCTGCACGGAATTTCGGCCTGGTGGTGGGTGATTTTTCTTGCCTACATGCTGGTGTGGGGGTTTCTTCGCCTGCGTGACCGCCTGACGCTCGACCGCCGATCGTTTGTTGTCATCTTCCTCGGCTTCATCGTGGTGCTGCTGACCAGCAGCGCGTTGGAAAACCTGCGCTTCCATGAATGGACCGGTCTGGTGTTCAGTTTGCCGTCGCAGCCCGGCGGAATACTCGGTTCCCTGCTAGGGGAGTTGATGCAGCAGAATTTCGGTGTCGTCGGCAGCACCTTATTGTTGGTGACCTTGCTGGCAGCCGGTTTGTCGCTCTTTACCGGAATTTCCTGGTTGTCTATCGCCGAGGGTATCGGCGGATTACTGGAGCGAATCGTCCTGGGCGTGTTCGCGTTCTTGCAGGCGTGCCACGACAGGCTGGTGGGACGCAGGCTGGCTTCCCAGCGCGAAGAAACGGTGCAAATCCGTCGCAAGAAAAAAAGCGAGCAGGCGCTTGTCACGCCGTTGCGAATCGAACCGGGCGTACAGGAAGCGCCGCGTTCGTCCCGTGCAGAGAAGGAACGCCAGAAAGTGCTTTTCACCGATGGAAGTGATTCCCTGCCGTCGCTGAACCTGCTCGATGCCGCCTCGAACAGCGGAGAACTGCCCTCGACCGAGACGCTTGAATTCACCTCCCGCCTGATTGAAACCAAACTTGCCGATTTCGGGGTCGAGGTCAAGGTGCTGGCGGCCTATCCGGGGCCGGTCATCACCCG
>JAITWP010000313.1 GCA_031285365.1 Azoarcus sp. | reverse complement strand
AAAAGTTGCACCAAAAATATAATATATTTTGATATAAGTCAAGAGAGTCTGGTGTTCCGTCACAATGGGGAACAACAGGGGTCATGCCATCATGGAAAGCGCCAGACGCTATTGCGCGGGAGGCTCCTGTGCGCAAAAGATCCCGTAGAGCGTGCGCAGGATGTCGGTCGCGTGTTCGTCCTGTATCTGATAGAACACGTGCTTGCCCACCTTTTGCGTTTCCACCATTTTTTCGCGGCGTAAAACACCCAATTGCTGCGAAAGGGTAGGTTGCGTGATGCCGGTCAGGGATTCCAGTTCGCTGACATTTTTTTGCGTATCGACCAACATGCAAAGCAACAGAAGGCGATCCTCGTTCGCCAGCGTTTTCAGAAGGGCACATGCCTGCTGAGCGTGGGCGCGCAACGTTTGTTTGTCGAAAGAAGGGGCGGATGAAGAGTCGGACATGATGGAAAATCCAGTGGCTCTACATGTACATGAGCCATGATATATCAATCAGGGAATTGCCAGGGGTGGTCGGACAGCAGGTTGCTGCGGTCAGCCGTCCCGGATGCGCCATGGGAAATTGAGAGGCTTTCCCACCAGCGTGAAACCGGCGTGAGGCCGGGGATCAGTTTTTGACCCATGAGAGGCGTGAGCAGGCGGACGTTGCCATCCTCATCCGCGAGGGCGGCAATCATCCGGATGGATTCGTCCCAGGGGTGCAGGGCGAGATCAAAACTTCCCCAGTGCACGGGAACCAGCGATGCGGCCCGAACATCGTGGTAAGCCCGGATCACTTCGGCCGGAAACAGGTGCGTATGGGGCCAGCCTGGATTCCAACCGTCGATTTCAAAAAAAGCCACATCGAAAGGGCCATGTTTCGCGCCGATCTCGCGGAAATGCTCACCGTATCCGGTATCGCCGCTGATAAAGACCCGCTTCTGCTTTCCCTTCAGGGCATAGCTGGCCCACAGGCTGCTGTTGCGCGTGGACCAGGTGCGGCCGGAAAAGTGAACGCTGCGCTCCGCAACGATACTGATGCCGTTCTCACTGAATTCGTCGCCCCAGCCAAGTTCACGGATTTTTCCTGGAGGAACGCCCCATTTGACAAGGTGCGGCCCAACGCCGAGCGGCACGATGAAAATCGTTTCCTTGTCCCTGAAATGGCGGATGGTGGCGTATTCCAGGTGATCGTAATGATCATGCGTGATCAGCACATAGTCGGGAACCGGCAATTCCTTGCGCTTCAGCGGGGGAGGGCCGTAGCGCGGCACAGCGAAAGGCACAGGCGCGGCATTGCCAAAAACCGGGTCGACCAGAAAGCGTTTTCCTTCCAGTTCGATGATGAGGGAAGAATGCCCCAGCCAGACCAGCGCCAATTCTTCCGGTTTTCCCGCAAAAGCGTCCTTGCCGGGTTTGACCGTGGGCAGAAAAGCCTTTGGAGCGTAGGGACTGGCCATGAGAAAACGAAACCAGCTTGCTTTGCCGCCGCTCACGCGATCCGGGTAATACGGCGTGTCATTCTGCCCACGGAACTTCCCGTCCACGAAATAGGGCAGGGTTTCATAGGATGAAACATCATCCGGCGTTTGCCCGAATTCCCGCAGCGCGCATCCTGCCAGTAAAGCCACGGTCGCCAGCGGAACAGCGATGACAGCCATGAGGATTTTTGTGCGTCTTTTCATGTGTTCTTTCGATTACGGCGATCATTATTCGAGGGCAGGGGGATGATAGCTGGCTTTTCGATTGATCGCATATTCGTGTTTATGTCACGGTCAGACCTTGATAGAATCCCGGCCATGCGTCGCTGGCTTGCCGTTTTCCTGCTCGTTTTCCTGCCACTCCAGACCACTTGGGCAGTGGTGACCAGCTATTGCCAGCACGAATCCGGTGCGGCTGCCCTGCATCTTGGTCACCATGAGCATCAACATCATACGAGTGGCGACATTGATTCCACGCCCCCGTCTGGCGGCATCGACGGCGATTGTACCGCCTGCCATCTCTGTTGCATGACGGCCCTGACCGGCACCGTGCGGCTTTCCTTCGTGTCACTGGCTTTCGAGAGCAACCCCTGGCGACCGGTTGCGCTGCCTTCGCCGCCTGCCACCGTCCCCGAACGCCCCGACTGGATCGTCTCCGCCTGATCGGCGGGGTGGGCGTCTCCCTGATTCGCCTTTCTTCCGCGCTCGCGGCTTGAGCCGCACTGCGCTTGGTGGTTCGTGCCTCGCCGATTTCTCGTTTGTCATTTCATTGACGGAGAATCGGATGTTCCAAGGAAAAACTGCGTGTATCACCTGGGTTGTCGCGCTGGGCGCGCTGATCAGCATGCCCCTGTGGGCACAGGATCCGCCTCGGGCCAACGCGCCGACTACTCTGCAACAGGCTTTCAATATCGCCTGGGCGCGCCAGCCCGAGGCGCAAAGCCTCGATATCCGCCGCGAAGCCGCAGATGCTCGCCGCCGCGTTGCCAGTACCTGGACGGCCGAGCCGCCCACCCTGGAACTGTCCGGAAAAACCGATCAGGTCATCAAAAACGAAGGTGGCCGCGAATATGTGGCCGGTTTGGCCTTGCCGTTGTGGCTGCCGGGTGAGCGTTCCCGGCTGGGGTCGCTGGCCGAAGCCGAATCGAAAGCCGTCAGCAGCCGCGCCACGGCAGCCCAACTGCGTACTGCCGCTGCCGTGCGCGAGCTCTGGTGGCAATGGTTGCGGGCCCGAGGTGAACAGAAACTGACCCTCGACAGGTTGAACAACGCCCGGCGCCTAGCCGAGGATGTTGCCCGCAGGGTGAAGGTCGGCGACCTCGCAAAAGCGGATCAACATCAGGCCGACGGCGCGGCGGCCACCGCAGAGGTCGCCCTGGCCGAAGCCGAGGCCGCGTTGGCTTCGGCCACCCAGCAGTTGCGGGCCATCGTTGGCGTCCTGCCTGCGGAAGGGGCGGCGGAGTCGCCTGAAACTGCACCGGCGGCGCCAACCGGCTTCACGGCGCTGGATGCCAACCATCCGGCCATCGCCGAACTGTTCGATCGCGCCGAAGTGGCCCGCCGTGCCGCCGAGCTTGCCAGCGTGCAGACCCGCGAAAACCCGGAACTGGTGCTGGCAACCACCCGCGAGCGGGGGGTTTCCGGGGATGCCTACCAGCAAAGCGTGACGCTCGGCGTGCGCATCCCGTTCGGCTCCGGGAGCCGCAACCGGGCCAGGGTCGGTCTGGCGCACGCCGAGTCGATTGAAACCGAACGTCAGGTGCAACTCGAACGGGAACGGCTGGCAGCCAATCTGGAAGCGGCCAGGGTTCATGTCGAGTCGGCCCGTACCCAGTTGGTCGCCGCCGAAAAGCGGGCAACTCTCGCCCGCGAGTCGTGGGGCTTCTTCGACAAATCCTTCCGTCTGGGCGAAAGCGATTTGCCGA
>JAITWP010000281.1 GCA_031285365.1 Azoarcus sp. | reverse complement strand
CAAATATCCGCTTTCTTCCAGGCGTGGTGGTGTCAATCGCCTCTGTAAGCGACCGGAAACCAATCCCCTTCTCTGCTAGTTCCACGACAGTCTGAACCAGATGCGACAGCGACCGGCCCAGGCGGTCGAGCCTCCAGACAACCAGGGTATCACCCTCGTGCAAATAGGCGAGGGCGTCCGCAAGGCCGGGGCGGTCAGACTTTGCGCCGCTCGCCACATCTTCAAAAATTTTGATTGCCCCCGCGCCGATCAGCGCGTCGCGCTGCATCGCTACGTCCTGGTCGGCTGTCAAAACTCGCACGTATCCGATCAAAGGCATATATTTTACGTCCTCTTTAATTTGCCCACATCTTATTTATCACAAATCAATACAAGTTTAATATCTTTTGAAGGTCACTTTATACGATTTTTTTTGGTAATAGTCTATAAACACCAAAATAATACAGGTGCCTACAATTACAGCAGGGACGAATTCAGAGAACGACCACAATTCCTTATCAAAGGCCCATGCAAGATTTGCAGGTAAGTCTATAAGAATAGAATAAAGTATAGGTTGAAAAACAATATTTGCGACTATTAAAGCAAGCAGACCGTAGGCTCTCCCTGTTAAAATAATAATAAGATTAAATAACACTATTGAGGTACATTCCCTCAAAAGGGGCGTACCCAAAAGGGCAGCAAGCGGAATTGCTACAAATAGAAGAGAAAAGAAAGCGACTATGCTTTTCTTCATCGCACATTCTCCTTTTTACCAAGTAGGTACACCGGCAGCAACACAGGTTTCGACGGAGGCATATTCATCATTTGTGTCGACTGGAATAAACCGCAGATCATCGGGGAAAGGTTCGAAATGGGGATCAGAAAAACCTCCCCGACAAGGCGGGGTATTGAGTTCATCAACGAATTCCTGTGCTTGCGTCGCGTCAGCGAAGGTTTTGGCACGTCGCAACCTCTTCACAATTTGGTGCATATCGTTAGTGCCATTGGAGAAAAAAGGCCAACCCATAAAACCATTATATTCCAAAAGCGTGCCCGCTGATTCTGAATGAATAATGACTCTCCGGGACTGTCGTGTACTCATTCTGACTTCTCCAAGATTTCATGCCGTTCTCTGTCCGCTATTCAAAACCCCCGGTAGTTGTTCAAGCATAGTAGGTGGGTTAGTCGTTTGTGCGTTTGCAGAAAAGCAAACAGTCAGCAGGCAAGCGCCAATGAGGGATTTGATTTTCATTTTCTATTGTCCCTGTTGGTTGGTAGATTAGCCTTCTTCGCGCAAGATACGCGCTACGGCTGGAATTTGTTTCGCCCACTCCGGCCCGATACGTTCAAGAGCTTCAGGGATTGTGTAGTTCATCTCGGCAAGCCAGTCAGACCGATTAAGCACCAGAGCGGCGACAAGACTCTCCCCGGTTGAAAGATAGTTTGCCCCATTTTTTGCCGCTCTGCATTTATCGAGGATGTGCTTTACTGCGTCTCTCGGTTTTTTTTCTCCCCATTTTCTGGACTCCCAATCGTCCAGCCAGTCTTTAGCTTCCTCTAAGGCAACCTGACTCGCCTCATTAGAGTCTGACATGGCGGGGAATACCGCCCCGGCAATCTCAACGCCGTTTTCGGTAATTGTTACCTTCCATCCACCCCCAAGTTCCTGTGGCCCTGGGTCAATCGAAGCAAGCGTAGTCATTACTTTTCTCCTGGTTAAAGGCACCCTGAGTCGCGCAATATCCTGCCCGATTGCATCGGCAATTGTGCACATGCCATAGCGCCCGTACTTTCCTGCTTGTGTAATGGGGAACTCATCTATGAGCATATGGGACTCATCCTGAGCAATGGCAAGTTCTTGTCTGTAGGCATCCACCTTTTCGGCGTCACTACGCAGGGCTTCCGGCTGAGGTTGCCGCCGGGTGCGTGGTTTCCTGGCAGTGATAGCAGTCGCTTGGTCGTCGGGGTTTTCTGCGATGACGGACATGGTTTCAATGGCTCCTGTCACGGCGCAGGAAGGCCATTTTGTCACCGAACACGGGGAGCCCCCCGTCAACCAAGCGAGAGAGCACGACAGAGCCTTCAGCGGCAACACCACAGTGTTTGCAAACGTCAGTCCCAACAGCCTCGTCGAAGCGATTGATGAAGCCGAAGCGCGACAGGCCAAACATCCAGTGGAACGCAACTGGCAGGATCATCATCAACGCCAACAGCGGCCCAGCCATTGAAACGGCGTGCTTGATGGATTCCGCCGTAGCACCTTGAAGCCCGGCCAACACGCTGCTGATTGTTTCGGGCGAGAAAACTGCCAGCGCAACACCAGCCCAGAACAGGCCAAGCGGAATGGCGCGGAAGCAGTAGTCAAACGAATTGAGCGCCACCCGCAAGAAATTCAACACTTGAACGACGTACACACGCACGTCCGAGAAGACACGGTGCCGGATCAGGGCGTAGTCCGCGTCTAGGATCGAGCCGACTTTCACTTGATTGACCTCGACATCCCAAGAGAATCCATCCTTGGCCTCGATGCGGGCGGTCAAGGCGCGCATGTACTGGGCATGCAGACGATCCGCCCCGAACAACAGGGCCAAGGCAGCAGGGCCGGCGATGTAGGGGTTACCGAAAAACCACCATAGCGGAAGGTAGGTCAACCAGAAGGTGGCTTGCTGATAGCGCGATTCCTTGAGGTTATTCCATGTGAGAGCTTGGCGCGCATGTGACCAGAGGCTCTTGAGGCTTGCTTTCATGCGATCACTCCTTTGTCAGTCAGTCTTTTTAATTTGCTCGCATCTTACTTGTCATAACAAGTATTGGCAAATTCTTGTCTGTAGGCATCCACCCTTTCTGCGTCCTTTGTCCTGTTATTGTTCGTTATTATATAGTGTCCGTTTTCTCATTGTCAAGTTTTATTTTGCGGACAGAATCAGCGCCCTTCCCCGCCGGACTTACAAGAGCAGACCGCCAATGAGCGACTGTTCGGCTTCGAGCGAATGCGGCGGCAGCTTGATGGCTGCCAGTTGTGGGTCGCGCGACGGGGCGCTACGCGAAGAAGTCGCCATTTTCGGTCTAACTATGGATCAGGCATCTAATCCAAGGCCATCATCTGAGAGGCGCCGCTCAAACTCCTCAAGCGACATCTCCTCCTTTACCACGGAGAGAATAGCGTTTTTTTCGTCTTGACTCAGTTCCAAGAATGCATCCTCACGCACCATCTGAGGCGTTTCGTATCCGGCGGCTACTTCGCCCTTTGCGTTGACAAGCCAGACTTCACCCTCATACTGCCCATAACCTGGCTCGAAATCAGGTGTTGTAACGACGTATCGATACTCACCATCCGCCATGCCAGAAAAGCCACCATCGGCCACATAGACGCGACCTGACATCAGCGCCTCGTTCATGTCGACAACACCGTCCTTTTCCAACGATGGCGGGGCTTGATAACGATACTTTCCTACCACATTATCGTTGATGTCATGCAAAACAAACTCGCGCTCGCCTTCTCGAACCTTCTCCACCACTTTGTCCAAGATGCGATGAATTTCATTAGTGGTCTCATACTGAAATGCCTCATTGACCAGATTTATAACAAGGCGCACAGCCCCATCCGGTAAGTCACGTTCTGCTGGTAGCGTTGTCCTGAATACGACCTCCCCTACCTTGTTACCATTGCTATCATACAAAGTCGTGGGCTGATCTTCAGGCCAATCGTTATGTCTCGTTCTTTTCCCCGCCTGGTCAATGATCCGGGCAATCTCCCAATCACGCCGGCTGCTGGCAAACGCCGCGTTGTCCGTGTTATCAATGGTCAGAATAAAATAGTCCTCTTTTACAAAATACGCCTCCCAGAACGGTTTATTGGCAAGTGTTGCCACATATTCCGGATTCAGTGGAATTTTGTATGTGCCCGTCAGACTGTCCGAGACGTTTGATGTAAATTTAACACCAACCGTTGTGCCCCGAGGATCGTAAATAAAGCGTACCCCCAGAATGCCCTGCTTATCGTTCAGTAAATTGGCTATCAACGACTCAATAACCCTTCGGGCTTGCTCCTGATTCCTGCTCAGTGGCTGTTGCAGACAGATAAACGTTAACTGAAAATGTTCGGCAGCAAGCCTATGCAAGCGGTCGTTTAATTGTAGCGCTTCCAACTTAGGTAGTTGGGTCTCATGGCATAACACATTGATCCACTTGCGCTGCTCTGGAGTCAACTCGCGAAGCAATGAATGGACTTTCTGTTCGTGCATCTCGCGCTGTTGTTTCTC
>JAITWP010000228.1 GCA_031285365.1 Azoarcus sp. | reverse complement strand
GCCATGCAAGCGCTCTCCCAGCTGAGCTATACCCCCGACGAAAGAGGGCGCATTGTAGTGTGCGTTTCCGGGTCTGTAAAGTGTTTGAAACCCTATATTTTCACGCTCGTTGTAACTCTGGTTCATCGACTTTCCAGGCTTGCGGGCGACTCCTATTTCTTGCCCTTGCCTTTGCGCGGTGCTGCCTTCCTGGTCGGCTTGCTGGCCTTGGCGCCCGATGATGCCTTGCGTGCTGCCGCAGGTTTCGTTTTCGGGGGCGCAGCAACGGTGCGACCACCGTCACGAGCCACTCGTATCGTGTCCGCCAGTTGAAATACCGCCATTGCGTAGAAACTGCTGCGGTTGTAGCGTGTGATCACGTAGAAGTTGCGGTAACCGAGCCAGTATTCGATGTCTACTCCTGTCGTTTCAAGATCGACCAGTGTGGCTTCACCAACATCAGGCAGGGAATGGGTGATCGGGCGGATGCCGGCCTCCAGCAACTGCGTCCGACTCAAACTGGGTTCGATGCCAGCCTCGATGAGCGGGGCGGGATTTGTGCCTGGAAGGAGGCGGACTCTCACCGCTACGGGCGCCCCCGCTATCCAGCCGTGCTCACGCAGGTAGTTGGCGATGCTGCCGATGGCGTCTACCGCGTCGTTGTCAAAGTCGATCTTTCCATCGCCGTTGAAATCCACCGCGTAACGGCGGATGCTGCTCGGCAGAAATTGCGGCCAGCCGATTGCGCCCGCAAAGGAGCCTACGTAGCTGGCCGGATGGCGATTCTGATCCCTGGCGAGCAGGAAGAGCGATTCCAGTTCGCCACGGAACAGTTCGGCGCGCGGCGGATAGTCGAAAGCCAGCGTGGCGAGCGTGGAAAGCGTCTCGAAATTACCCATGTTGCGGCCGTAAATCGTTTCTACTCCGAGAATGCCCAGAATGATTTCAGGCGGCACGCCGTATTGTTTTTCGGCTCGGCGCAACTCGCTTTCGTATTGCGCCCAGGTTCTGAGTCCGCCTTCGATATGCCCTTGCCCGAGAAACCGGCTGCGGTAACGATGCCATGAGCGCGCGCCGCGTTTTGGAGGCGGGGTTATCAGGTCAATGACGCGCGGAAGGTAATTGGCGCTGGAAAGGGCCGCGTAGATGGGGGCAGTATCCAGTTGGTTGCGGGCGGCGATTTCTTCGATGAAAGCGGTGACATCCTCGCGCTTCGTAAAGTAGTCCGCTTGCGCGTAGGTTGGTCCGAGGACGAACACCAGGAAAACGGCGCTCAGACGGAGCAGGGAAGCGGGGGTTTTCAATGTCCAGCATTTCATCTGAAAAAGCTCCTGTCATGATCTTCACCCGCAGGGCGGGTTATATATATTGGTACGAAGATCTACTGCTGATTGCGTACTGATTGGGTCGCCGTTTCTTGTTTGAGACCCAACGTATCAATAGCGTGCGCCAAGGCATCAATTTCCGCACGTAAAGGCGGTAGACGATAACGCAAACAGGCATACCGGGTACAGATCGAAATGAGCTTGTCGGCATCAGCAGGGCGGGCGATGGTCAGCCTCCGGGAATAGTCGATCGGACCTTCGTCGGGCATGCGGGCGAGGCCGTGCGGGGCAAGCCGGGCCGAAAACCGTACCCAGGCCCGGTCGAGCGGATCAAGACCATCATCCTTGCGGCGAAATTGCGCCCAACCGTAAAACCCGGCCATCAGGAGAGCAACAGCGATGGAAGCCGCGCCAAACGCCGTCGACGGTGAAGCGTCCTCCAGGCCGAAGGATTCCAGCAAGTCGAGCTGTCGCTTGCCATCGTAGGCAATGACGTGCCGGTTCCATTGCGTTGCGACGGCTTCCCACCCGTCACGTAGTTGCCTGAGCCACGAGTATTCCGGGCGCAACATGAAAGGCAGGCCCCTGTCCAGCGCCCCTTCCAACCCATGGTCGATGCGCGTCGGCACGATGAGCGCGACAGGATCGACCCTGACCCAGCCGCGCTCCGCGTACCAGACCTCGGCCCAGGCGTGGGCATCCGACTGACGAACGCTGATGGTCCCGTTGACGGGATTGATGCGCCCCCCCTGATAGCCTGTGACGACGCGTGCCGGAACGTCTGCCGCACGCGCCAGAAAAACAAAAGCTCCGGCGAAGTGTTCGCAAAACCCCATGCGGGTCTCGAACAGGAAGGAATCGATACTATCCTTGTCCCGCAATGGAGGTTGTAGCGTATAGCTGAATTGCCCGTCCAGAAACCAGCCAAGAATCCGGCCAACCGTTTGCTGAGGCATTTTCGCTTTCAGTTCCGCCGCCAGTGCACGTGCGCGAGGATTGCCCTGCGGGGGTAACTGACGTGCCAAGTCGAGCGTCGGCGGATGCTCGTTCAGCCCAACCATTGCATCGGGAAAAGAACTGAAAGCGAATTGCACTCGCTTGGTGACCGGGCGCACTGTCAGTACCTGAAAATCGTAGGAAAAAATCGCCCCTTCCACCGGCCCGGCAGGGTAATCGAGAGTTGGCAGCCAGTACCGTTGATGGGGTTCGAGTACGATCCGGTAATCGAAACGTTTGCCAGAGGGTTTGTAGGTCGGGCGATCTTCCGGCGGACGCACTGCCATGCGCCAGGTGCGGCCATCGAACCGGCTCAGAACCGGTCCGCGCCAGTAGCGATCAGACGGAGTGGGACGGGAGCCGTTGAACTCCACAGTGAAGGCAAGATCGTCCGACATGATCAGTTCGCTGATCGTGCCGGGCGACATCGAGTCGGATAAACCACTGAGGGCAACCGATTCCGACGGAACTCCCCACAGTGGCGAAATTGCGCGGGGAAAAAGCACGAACAGCGCCAGCATGAACGGCAAACCCTGCGTGAGGAGCATTGCGCCCGTCTTCAGCCGTTCGCGCGTACTGCTGGCCGGATCGGTCAATGCGATCTGGCTGCCGAGCGTCACCAGCAAGGCAACGAGAACCAGCGCCGCGGCGCTCATGGATTGATCGTTGAAAAACAACCCGAACTGGAGGAAGAAGCACAGGAGCACCACGATGCGAATATCGCGCATGGTCCGGATTTCCAGCAGTTTCAGGCAAAGCAGTGCCGCCAGAAAAACCAGCCCCGGCGTCTTGCCGAAAAACAGCCCCAAGTCAAGCCGGATGCCGATGGCTACCCCCAGCACGAGTGGCGCCACCATCCATCGCGGCGGCGCGGCCTTTCCGTGCCACAAAAGCCAGCCCCGCCAGACGAGCAGCGTCGCGCAGAACGCGATGACCCAGATGGGCAATCCCGGCAGATGGGCAACGAGGGTCAACGTTGCTGCGGTCAGCAACCAGATGGTTTGATCGCGGCGCAGGGAAACTTCGACGGGTTTGGTGCGCTCCGGAGTATTACCGCTGCTGCCACGGCTGCGGAACAGGGCACTGGACAGACGAGCGACTGATCCCTTCACTCCCATCTCTTTTCCCGTTCCGATCCATGTCGGGCCAGCGCCCCGAGACAACGGCGCAAATGTGCCGTTCCCCGTGCGGCGGGGTACTCGCACGCAGGCAGGCGCAGCGCATAACGTTCCTCATCCTGGCTGGCGCGCAGCAACCAGGTGGCCAGCCTTGAAAGCCGCGCCTCCTCCGCCAGTCCAACGGGTAAATCATCGTAATTGAAGAACAGTTCACCACTCGCCGAGGCCGAAAACTCCTTCGTTACCAGTATTCCGTCCCGTGCATAAACCTTCCAGGCCAGGCGACGAGGCGAATCCGTTTCCTGGTAGGCGCGAAAGCCTGCGAAATCCTCGTTGCCCGAACACAGGCTTCCCAGATCCGCAGCGCGATCGTTCGGAAGGCGCGCAGGGTCAGGAGAACCGACTTCCGGTGCGGGAAAAATCAGGCCCTCCATGTCCGGCATCAACACGCTCCAGGCACGGACAAGCCCGAGCGGCCAGCGAGTCTCGATCACTGTGCGGCCGATCGGCAGCACGCCGCGCCGTTTCGCAGTCAAGGCCAGGGGAATTTCACTGCATGTGCTGGGAGGTAAATCGAAACTGTTTTCTCCTTGCTTGTCGCTGCCTATCAGACGCAAGGCCGGGCGACGGCGCGGATCGGGATTCTCGATGAGCAGATGAAACACCACATTGCCGCCGGGAAAGGCGTTTTCCACCTTGCCATACCGGATGGTGAGCCGGAACAGATTGCGAAAGGCAGACAGAACACTGGCAACCCACACGCCTCCGAGCAGGAACGTAAACGCGTAGCCCAGGCTGAGGCTGTAGTTGATCGAAGCGACCAGCATAAGGAGCAACACGCCCGCGAAGGCCAACCCGGGGAGTGTGGGCAAAACATAGATGCGTCCCTGTCGCAACCTGACCGGGGCGGTTTCCGGCCTGCCTGGGCCAAACCGGAACAAGGCGCGCAGGCGGGCGGGCATGGTAAACATGCGCAAAAAGCTCGGCTCAGATAACCGCGACGCTTCTCAGCAGGCGCGTGAGATCGTCCGGCCCCGGCATGCGGCCATCGCTCGCCAGACGCAGGCGATGCCCGGCAAGATACGGAAAAACGCGCTGCACGTCCTCCGGAAGCACATGGTCACGCCCTTCGATCAAGGCCCATGCCCGTGCCGCGGCAATCAGGCCCAGGCCCGCGCGCGGACTGAGGCCGGTAACGAATTCCGGGCTTTGTCGGGTTGCGGCCAGCAACGCCTGCGCGTAGTCGATCAGGCGATCGGAAACGATCAGCATACTGGCCACGTCCTGTAATTCCAGCAATTCGACAGGACTCACCACAGCCTCGACACTCTCCAGCAACGTGCGCCGATCCTGCCCCTGCAACAACTCGCGCTCGGCGGCGCGATCCGGGTAGCCGAGGCGAATACGCAGGAGAAAACGGTCGAGTTGGCTTTCCGGCAACGGAAAAGTGCCGATCTGATACGAAGGATTCTGGGTAGCGATGACAAAGAACGGCTCAGGCAACGGCAAGGTCTGGCCGTCGGATGTCACCTGACGCTCTTCCATTGCTTCGAGCAGTGCGCTTTGGGTCTTGGGCGTGGCGCGATTGATCTCATCGGCCAGAATCAACTGCGCAAACACCGGGCCGGGACGGAACTGAAAAGTCGAGCTTTCGCGATCAAACACCGACACACCGAGAATATCGGCCGGCAGCAAATCACTGGTGAACTGGACGCGCTGGTATTGCAGCCCTAACAGGCGGGCGAGGGTATGGGCAAGCGTCGTCTTGCCCGTGCCGGGAACATCCTCGATCAACAAATGTCCACGGGCAAGCAGACATGAGAGCGCCAACTGCAACTCGTACTCCTTGCCGAGGATGATTTCGCTGGCGGTAGCCACGAGGCGTTCGATGCGGGGAGTCAACATACGGGTAGGCGAGCGCAGAGGATAAGTCCGGTCATGATAGCCGATGGGTTTTTTTGTCCGGCGTGGATAAGGGACGGTTTCGGGGCAATTGTGTGGCGGTACGGTTGAACGGATCGATGAGGCTTCTCGCGAACGAGAATTGCTGCTGGAATGTCAAAATAAAAAATTCAGTGCTGCCGGGAAATTTTGTTTGAAAGATTTGAGGTTAAAATGCTTGAGTTTTCAATGCGTAGGCGCATCTGCCCAAAACATTTCCCGGGAATTTGTTCATCATGAAAATATCAGGCTTGTCTGCCGCTCTCTTCATATCTTCCGCCCTGCTTGCGTGTAGCTCCACTCCACCAACGCCATTGAGCGATCAGAAGCAGATCGACCAGACCGTCAGGCAAGCTGTTGAAAAAAATAATGTGATCGAAGAAAGCGTGCTGCGCGATGGGGGGACAGTCTCCCTGGCTGTGCAGCTGCCGGAATCCGGGAAGAAGATGGTTGGAGAACTGTATCTTCGAGTGGACTGTGCAAGTGGGCGCGCAGACTTTATTTTTGCCGACATCCTGGACAGAAGGGCGGTTCCCGCCAAAAAGGAAAGGCGTTACGCCGACGGGACCTCGCTCTATTCTTCCCCATTTGCCTTGAGCGAATCTACTTCCAGAGACGTTCATCGGCTGGACGCAGTCAAAAAAGCCTGCGAGCGCACTCCCTCCTGGAGAGAAATCGCCTACAACAAGAGGACCGAGGCACAACTCCTGCTGGAAGTCTCCAGCCTGCAAACACAGGAAGATGGCAGCGTGCGTTTCTGGGCGGCGGTGGATTATCCCAATATCGCATATATCCGGACTTACAAAGCTCCATATGCCCGCCGAGCCGCCTTCTATCAGGTGGACTGTCAGAAGCAGTCGTATTCGCTTCTCCATGTTTACTACCTGGATCAACAGCAGACAATCACGGACGGCGGGATGCAGACCCGTCCGCCTGTCCTGAAAATCCCGCAGGCCACTGGCGATTCCGCTACCGTGCTATCGGCGATTTGCAGCCAGGAGGATCTGGCCCAGACCCTTTTGCCTCCCGAGCCACGCGGCAAGCGCTTGCCGAATTTTTCCGATTTGCCTGATATGGATGCAAATATCGCTGGCCAACTCGCGCAACGCAGGACTCCTCCACCCAGGCAGCCCCTCAGCAGCATACGCGTCGAAGGCACCCGGACGTTCCTGAGTGGCAGTGCGGCCGCCCGCCTGAACAAACCAGGGTTCTTCCGGCAGGAAATCTTCATCGAACCCGAGTCGACACCGGGTGTTTTCCGCGTTACGTTCCAGGAAGGCGACAACAGAACGGAGCAGATAAGTTTTCTCGGCATGATTGCTGTCAGCCAGATGCTCTACAGCACCGACGAACAGAGCGTTTTCGAGGCCGACAGACTGGAATTGCGGGGAGATTGGGAGAAGGTGCCCGTCTACGGACAGCTTGGGTATTCGAAGCGCATCCGTGTTACGAATCTCATGACCAACCAATCCACCCGGAACGTGGAGGTCATTTGCAAGGTCATCCGCGAAATAGCGGCCGCAGATCTGCATGCACGGTTCCAGGGCAGGGCCAAGGAACTGAACTGTCATGTCATTGGTGACAAGATCGACGAAATCACCACGTACTACTACCTGGAAAACTATGGCTTTGGTTTCCCCCTGGGGAGCAAATCGGCCAAATACAGCCTGGATTTGCGTGTCACGGGAGTCCAGCAGTAGGTGACGGCGGGCACGTCTCCCTTGAGGATGTGCAGGTCAGTTCCGCAGATCGTAGTGTGGGTGATACGGACAATGGCGTCCGTCGGATGGATTAAGAAAAGGTCAAATCAGTATCCTGAGTTGGCACGGCGCGCGGCGGCGATCTCGTCCCGGATGAGGTGATAGTGTTCGAGACGCCGCGCAGAAAGCGTTCCGCTCTCCACTGCGGCACGCAACGCGCAGCCGGGTTCGGCATCGTGGCGACAATCCCGAAAACGGCATTGCCCAAGGTAGGGGCGAAATTCAATGAAGGCGGCTTCCAGCGCGCCGGGTTCGAGGTGGGCTAATCCGAACGCCTGCAAACCGGGGCTGTCGATCAGAGAGCCTTCTCCACGTGGGTAGAGCCGGGTGAGGGTGGTGGTGTGGCTTCCGCTGTTCAGCGCAGTGGAGATTTCGCCGACGCTGGCAACCGCTTCAGGCACGAGCGTGTTGATGAGGGTGGATTTGCCCATACCGGACTGACCGACGAGAAGCACATGTTCGTTCCGTAACCAGGGTTCGAGCTCGTCTGCCTTGATACGGGCGGAGAGTTCGACCACCGGGTAACCGAGCGTGGCGAACATGGCCAGACGTTCGCGTGCGGCAGGTAGGCTGGAGGTGAGATCAGCCTTGTTGAGCGCGATGAGCGCCGGGATATTTTCGCTCTCCGCCGCCACGAGACAACGCGACACGAGCAGATCGGAAAACGTCGGTTCGGTTGCGGTAACGATAACGATCCGGCTCAGGTTGGAGGCGAGCAGTTTCTGGCGAAATGCGTCGGATCGCCACAGCAGATTGCGGCGCGGATGCCGGGCTTCGATGACCCCCAATCCATCGCCTGCGGGGGCGATGTCGACCTGATCACCGCAGGCGTAGTCATTCTTCTTGCCTCGCGTGTGGCAGCGCAGGATGCTGTTGGCGGTACGAACCTCGAAATGACGGCCAAACGCGGCAACG
>JAITWP010000030.1 GCA_031285365.1 Azoarcus sp. | reverse complement strand
GTCTTCCGGCGCGTGCCGCCAGTCCATCACCTGCCCGCCCGTTTCGTCGTGCCAAAGACGCATCGACCCGGTTTGCCCCGGAGGTGGCCGCCCGTCGAACAGGAATGGGCAAAACACGATGCCGTATTGCAACCCCTTTGCACGGTGGATGGTGACGATCTGCACCAGGTTGCGATCAGATTCCAGCCGCAGCAGGGCATCATCGCCCCCGCTGCTCTCGGCGCGACAGCGGGCAAGCGTCCGAAGCACCCCGGCGGGTGAATCCCTGCCGACCTCGCGTTGCAGGAGTTCAGCCAGATGCAGAAGATTGGTCAGCCGCCGTTCGCCGTCCTCCAGAGCGAGGAGGCGTGACGCGACCTGTGATTCGGCCATCCAGCGCCACAACATGAAGGCGAAACCGCGCCGCAGCCAGACCTCGTTCCAATCGTTGAAACGTTCAAACTGCCGGACAAGCTCGTCCTCATTTTTCGCCAGCCCTGCCAGCGCCTCGGCATCCCAGCCCATCAGCACGGTAGCCAGCGCAGCCTTGAGCAGGCGTTCGCGCGCGGGATCGGCCATCGCGGCCAGAACCTGTTCCAGTTCTCCAGCTTCAAAGGAAGCAAAAACGCTGCTCTGCGAAAGCTCGACACTGCCTACCCCTCTGTCCGCAAGCATTGTCCGCATGAGGCTGCCTTCCCGGTGGCTGCGTACCAGCACCGCGAAATCGCCGGGGGCCAGCGCGCGTCCACCGATGCGTATTTCGCCTCGCCTGCCCGCTGCGAGCAGGCGGGCAATCTCCGCCGCGCTTGCCTTCGCCGCACGGTGAATGACCACTTTTCGTGACAATCTTTTGCCATCGTCACCGCACGGAATGCGCCACAGGCGCAAGGCGGCTCCATTGCCGGAAAGCGTCTCATCCTCGAGGATTTGCGTGGACTCCCTGGCCTGTACGCACCGGAAATCGAGTCCTTCCTTCATGAATACATGCGGATTGGCACTGAAGAGCCGGTTACAGGCTGCGACCAGTTCCGGGGTCGAGCGGTGATTGAACCCCAGGGTGTAATGCGCGTCGGCCAGCCCGCGCGCGCCAAGGTAGGTATTCAGATCGGCTCCGCGAAAGCTGTAGATCGCCTGTTTGGGATCGCCGACGAGGAAGAGACTGCCGTGACGGTTTTCGTTCGCGTAAATGCTCCGAAAAATCGCCAGTTGCAACGGGTCGGTATCCTGGAATTCGTCGATCAGCGCCACCGGGTAGCGCGCGTGCAGGGCCGTCGCGAGCCAGGGGCGATGGGTGAGCGCCTCGTAAGCGTTCCACAGGATGTCGTCGAAACTGATACGGCGCTCGGCCTGCTTGCGCGCCCGCAACCCGACCTCGGCGTGCTCGATGAAGCGGCGCAAGAGCCGACGACGCGCCATTTCCAGTTCGTCGTCGAGTTGCTCGCGCGCGTCGAGCAGATTTTGCGCGGCCTCGAAAAAGGGATGCGTGGGCGGTTTGTGCCCCTTCCTCGTCCTGGTCTCCAGCGTGGTCGCACCGAAAAGCTGAAGCTTGTCACCCTGCCCGCCATGCGCATCGTTCGTCGCCAGCCATTTCGACCATTGTTTGAGCGCGGCTTCGATAGACTTGTCGCTATAGGTGTTCCTGTTCAGCCCTCCCAGCGCATCGTCAATCGCCTGCCGGGGCGCGCCACCTCCATCCCAGAGGCGACAGGCTTCGCCGTAGGCCCTGGCGACCTTTTCGCACGCCAGTGAAATGGACTCGTCTCCTCCCGTTTCCTCATCCCAGCGGTTCTCTGCCAGAGGACGCGCCTTCACCTGCCTGAGCCATTCAGCCCAACGTTCGGGGCTGTCGCCGCAATTCAGCAGGTAATCCGCCAGTATCGTCCCGATTCCCGTCAATTCGCGTCGCCAGAAATCCCGCGCCACATCGAGACGCAGATCACCGTCGTTCTCGCTGACTTCAAACACCCGAGGCAAACCAGCGGAAAAAGACGCATCGGCGAGCGCGCGCTGGCAAAAACCGTGGATGGTGAAGATGGCGGCTTCATCGAACGAGGCCAGCGCGTCGCGCAACCGTCGTTCCATTTCCTCATCACCGACCCCGGCAGAGCGTGCAGCGTCAATCAGGGGTGCGGTGAAAGAGTCACCGCCTGCCGTACCGCCTTCGAGTGTTCGCAAGGCGGCAAGGATGCGCGCCCGGATGCGGGCGGAGAGTTCGGCGGTGGCAGCGCGGGTAAACGTCACCACCAGCAGGCTGCTGACCGGCAGGTCTTTTTCCAGCAACTGCCGCAAATAAAGCCCGCAGATGTTCCAGGTCTTGCCCGTGCCTGCCGAAGCCTCTATCAGCGCAACGCCGTCGAGCGGGCAGGTGAAAACGTCGAGTTCAACCATGATCGGGCCGTGATTATCGCCGATGAAGGAAAATATGGTCACGAGTATAGCGGCAGGCATGGCGATTTTTTCTGCCTTTATGCTGCCCACAGAATGACGTAACGATATTGTGCTGTACGGGGCAGTGTCGCGAAAGTACATGCCACCCCGCGTTGCCGTCCAAAGTCGTCCATTGCGGTTCATTAGCGTGTGTATAGTGTGTATAATTCAGCACCATGAAAAGCGCGGAACTCATCAAACTTGTCGAACAAGCAGGCTGGAAACTCATCAACACGCGCGGGTCACACCATGTTTTTCGACACGACATCCTTCCGGGTCATATCAGCGTCCCTCACCCGCGCAAGGATTTGGGTATTGGACTGTTGAAGAAATTGATGAAACGAGCCGGAATCGAGGAGCCAAAACCATGAGATACCCCATTGCAATCGAACCCGGCGACGAGATGCACAGCTTCGGCGTGGTCGTTCCTGACTTGCCGGGATGCTTTTCGGCGGCAGACAGCGGCGTGGATGAAGCCATCGAAAACGCGAAGGAGGCCATTTCATTGTGGATCGAATCCGCACTGGAAGAAGGGCAGAGTATCCCCGCTCCCTCTTCCATCGAGGCTCTGCGCCAAAACCCGGAATTTGAGGGCTGGATATGGGCAATAGCCGAAGTTGATCCGGCCATGCTCGATGATCGCGTGGAGCGCGTGAATATCACGTTGCCGCGCCGAGTGCTGGCGCGGATCGACGAACGCGCGAAGGCCAGCGGGCAAACGCGCTCAGGATATCTTGCTCACTTGGCAATCATTGGATGACACCCGAGAAAGCAGTCATCTTTGGAGGCTGGTTGAATTGCCCCCGAGGCTTCCCATCGCCTCACCCATCCTGACAGGCTTCCCCGCCATCCAGTCCGGCACGAAATGCGCGTCCGGGCGGGCGAAGAGCGCCACCACGGTCGAACCGAGCTTGAAGCGGCCCATCTCCGCCCCCTGCTCCAGATGAATGGCCTGTTCGCCGCCTTCATAATTCCAGAGGCTTGTCCGACGGTTGTGCGGAGGCGTCACCACGCCGTGCCAGACGGTTTCCACGCTGCCGACGATCACTGCACCGACGAGCACGAGCGCAAACGGCCCCTGCTC
Organism: Azoarcus sp.; assembly: GCA_031285365.1. GTDB lineage: Bacteria > Pseudomonadota > Gammaproteobacteria > Burkholderiales > Rhodocyclaceae > WRNU01. The sequence continues at coordinate 5,937 of JAITWP010000030.1, read as the reverse complement.
CGACTCGAACAGGCACACCACCCGCTCGTTGCGGGCGAAGAGGCCCGGTATCTCACGCGCCATCAGCGGATTGACCGAGAAAAGGCTCCCCGGCACATGGATCATGCGGACGAGCCGCCCGGCGCAGGGCATGTGAATGCGGTGATAGTCGCGCGGGCTCAAATAAAGCGTGGCAAAGGCGCCATTCTCGAACTTTCCCGCCAGTTCGGCATCGCCACCGAGGAGAGTGCTGATCGAGTAATGGTGCCCCTTGGCCTGGAAAATCCGCTCGCCCGCAATGGCTCCGCACTCGCTGATTGCACCATCGACCGGACAAACGAGATCGGCTTTGGCAAACGGTCGTGCGTCAGGGCGTAATTCGCGGGTGAAAAAATCGTTGAAACTCTCGTAGGCAAGCAAATCCGGCACTGCCGCTTCACTCATATCAACACGATAACGGTGCGCAAACGCGGCAATGGCCGCCGACGTGAACGCCCCGCCCTTCCAGTTCGCAAACCTGCCCGCCAGACGGCTCAACACTCGGCTAGGCAACAGATACTGGAGCAGGACAGCAAAAAACTCAGACATGAATCAACCCCGAAAACGGAACAAGGCAGTGATTATGCGCCATGATTCGGCTGCATGTTGTACGGCATTCGGTTCCAGCATAATGCGCAGCACATCCATCAGGATACCCCGCCATGAGCGAAACTCTTCTCGTCCTCACCACCCTGCCCGACAGAGCAAGCGCAGACACGCTGGCCACCCGCCTCGTCGAGGAGCACCTTGCGGCATGCGTCAATATCCTTGCGCCGTGCGAGTCGGTGTACCGCTGGCAGGGCGCGGTCGAGACCGCCAGCGAAATCCCCTTGCTCATCAAGACCACCCGCGACCGTTACCCGGCGCTCGAGGCGGTGGTACAAACCCTGCACTCCTACGAAGTCCCGGAACTGATCGCACTGCCCATTACGTGCGGGCTGCCTGCTTATCTTGACTGGGTGGCCGTTTCGGTTACGATGCCGAACCAGCCACCACCCGTTATTGCCTGATTTTGCGCCTCATTCCATGCCTATTTTCAGACGCCCATCGTTTACCGCTTTCTTCTTCGTGTGCCTGCTGGCACTTTTCGCCCCACTCATACAGGCTGCCAACCCGCTCCCCGCAGAAAAAGCCTTCGCCATGCGCGTACGCGCAATCAGTTCCGATACTGTAGAAATCCTCTTTGAAATCGCGCCCAATTATTACCTCTTCAGCGACCGTTTCGCGTTTGAGGCGAACCCCGCCGAAGTCGCCCTCGGTCACGTCGACCGCCCCCCCGGCGAGATCAAGAACGACCCCGTCTTTGGAGAAGTCGAAACCTATAGCGACCAGTTGCGGATGCGCCTGCCGGTCAACGCGCCACCAGGAATCGAACGCTTTACACTGGCTGTGACGAGTCAGGGTTGCTGGGAGGGTGGCATATGCTATCCCCCTACGGTGCAACGCGCTGTAATCGAGCTGGCGGCACTCACAGCGTCTCCAGAAAATCGAGACAATACGAGCAACAGTGCCAATGACGAAAGCGGACGACTGGCCGGACTGCTCTCTTCTGCCAGTGTGCCGCTGGCGCTGGCCGTTTTCTTCGGGCTCGGTCTGTTGCTGGCGCTTACCCCCTGCGTCTTCCCGATGATCCCGATCCTGTCCGGCATCATCGTCGGCACGGGCGCTCCCGTATCGCGCCCGCGCGCGCTGGCGCTCTCGGTCGCCTACGTGCTCGGCATGGCACTGACCTATGCTCTGGCAGGCATCGTTGCGGGACTGACCGGCTCCTTTCTCTCAGCCGCGCTGCAAAACACCTGGGTGCTGCTGATCTTCGCCCTGCTGCTCGTGTTGCTGGCGTTGTCGATGTTCGGTTTCTTTGAACTGCGGCTGCCGGCAGCATTGCAAAACTTTCTTGCCAACACTGCCAATCGCCAGAAAAGAGGGCTTCTCGCCGGTGTGGCGCTGATGGGCGCGATCTCGGCGCTCATCCTCAGCCCATGCGTCACGGCTCCCCTGGCAGGCGCACTGCTCTACATCGCCCAAACCGGCGACGCAGTATTTGGGGGGTTGGCGCTCTTCGCGCTCGCGCTGGGCATGGGCGTACCGCTCATCATCGTGGCGATGACGGCGCACACGCTGCTGCCCAGGGCCGGGTCGTGGATGGAAGGAGTCCGGAAAGCGGTGGGCGTTCTGCTGCTGGCGGTGGCGCTATGGATTGCCGCGCCAGCGTTGCCGGGTCTTGCGGTCATGCTCGGATGGGCGGCGCTCCTGCTGTTTCCGGCAATATTCCTCTCCGCGCTCGATCCCCTGCCCGTCGACGCCAGCGGTTGGCGGCGGTTCTGGAAGGGCGTTGGCATCGTCCTGCTCGTCAGTGGCGTGGCCATATTGGTCGGGGCGCTGGCCGGATCGCGCGACCCGCTTCAACCGCTCGCCGCCTTTCACGCACGTCCCGGCGCGGCACCGACATCGCTTTCCGGTTTCGAGAACATCGCCTCGGAAGCCGAACTCGATGCCCGGTTGAAAACCGTCGACCGTCCGGTTTTTCTTGAGTTTTACGCCGACTGGTGTGCCGAGTGCAAGAAAATGGAACGCAATACCTTCAGCGACCCGGCAGTCGCCACGCGGATGGCGCGTATGCGGCTGCTGCGGGTCGACGTCACCGACTACAACGACTCGCACAAGGCACTGCTCAAACGCTTCGGTCTCGTCGGCCCGCCGGGGGTCGTGTTTTTTGGCGCAGACGGCCAACTGCGCGACGATCTGCGCGTGGTCGGATTCATGCCTGCCGACAAATTCTCCGAATTGCTTGATCGGGTGTTCTAGTCACTTTTGGCCTACAATGGCCGCTTTTCATCCACAGCCCTATTCCTATGTTCTCCGGCATCGTGGCCGCAGTCGGCCGTATCGAACAAATCGAACCTTTGGGTGACGGTCTGCGCCTCACGGTAGATACCGGCAGCCTCGATCTTAACGGTGTCGCCCTTGGCGACAGCATTGCCAACAGCGGCGTATGCCTGACCGTGATCGAACTCGACGGCAATCGGGTGAAATTCGACGTTTCGCGCGAAACCCTCAACTGCTCGGTCGGACTGGATCATGTGGGCAGCGAGGTCAATCTCGAAAAGGCGCTCGCCCTCAACGGTCTCATCGGAGGGCATCTGGTCACGGGGCACGTGGACGGTATCGGCGAAATCATGAATTTTGCGCCGTTGGCCGAGAGCTTCGAACTGGTGCTGCGCGCGCCGGACGCCATCGCGGGCTATATCGCGCGTAAAGGCTCGGTCACCGTCAACGGCGTGAGCCTCACGGTCAACGATGTCCACGGGCGTGACTTCTCGATCAACCTGATCCCGCACACGATTGCCGTCACCAATTTCAAGCATTTTAAAACGGGCGACAGGGTCAACCTCGAAATCGACCTCATCGCCCGCTATGTCGAGCGCATGTTGGCCTGGCGTGAGGAACGGGGCGCGGAAGAGTCTGTCTGAAATATCCGTAACCGTCCCCAATCATCGAGAAACCAAAAATGAGCGCACAAATCCATAACGCTCCGGCGCAGGCTCCTGTGCACAAGAGCGCCCTGTCCCCGATTTCCGAGATCATCGAAGAGATCCGGGCCGGACGCATCGTTGTGCTCGTCGACGATGAAGAGCGCGAGAACGAGGGCGACCTGCTGATGGCCGCCGAGTTCGTCACCCCGGAAGCCGTCAATTTCATGGTCACACACGGGCGTGGCCTCGTCTGCCTGACGCTCACCGCCGAACGTTGCGAGCAACTCGGCCTCGAACAGATGGTCAGCAACAACCGCACGCCGCATGGTACGGCCTTCACCGCCTCCATCGAAGCCGCCACCGGCGTGACCACCGGCATCTCGGCGCACGACCGCGCCCGCACGATTCAGGTGGCCGTTGCCCGTCATGCCAGACCGGAAGACATCGTGATGCCCGGCCATGTCTTTCCGCTCACCGCCCAAAGGGGCGGCGTGCTGATCCGTGCGGGCCACACCGAGGCGGGCTGTGATCTCGCCCAGCTTGCCGGACTGGAACCGGCGGCCGCGATCTGCGAAGTGCTCAAGGAAGACGGTACGATGGCGCGGCTACCCGATCTGATCGAATTCGCCCGCAAGCACAACCTCAAGATCGGGGCCATCCGCGACCTCATCGAGTATCGCGCCGCCAACGAACAGTTGATCGAGCGCATCGCCGACAAGGAAATCGACACACCCTACGGACACTTCCGTCTCGCGGCCTTCCGGGACAACACCTCGAGTGACGTGCATTTCGCGGTCTACCGCGGCGACATCCGCCCCGAAGTCGAAACCTTCGTTCGCGTACACGAACCTGTTTCTTTCGTCGATCTTCTCCATACCAACCCCGGCGGCCATTCCTTTCCGCTTCATCAGGCGCTCACAGGGTTGGCCGAAGCGGAGGCAGGCGTGGTCGTGCTCCTGTATCGCCCGCAGACCGGACAGGAACTGCTCGACTACCTCACCGGAAAGGGCGCGCCACAGCACCGCTGGGACGCGAGGCTTTTCGGTGTTGGCGCACAGATCCTGCGCAGCCTGAACGTCGGCAAGATGCGTCTGCTGTCCAAGCCCCGCAAGATTCCCAACATGGCCGGTTTCGGACTCGAAATCACAGGCTTCGCCACGCAACAGGAATCCTGCGGCGACACCCTCCCCGCCGGTTCCATCGGCTGAATCCAAACCCTTCTTCAATCTTTTCTCACGGCGCACGATCATGTCCCGTTACGACGGCATCACAAAATACGACATCAACCTCGACGGTCAGGGGCTGCGCATCGGTATCGTCATGAGCCGCTTTAATCCGGACGTGGGCGAAGGGCTGCTTTCGGCCTGCATCGAAGAATTGCACGCCCTCGGCGTTGCCCCCGCAGCCATCCGGATTGCCACCGTGCCCGGTGCGCTCGAAATTCCGCTGACGCTGCAACGCCTCGCCCGCAGCGGCCAGTTCGACGCACTGGTGGCACTGGGCGCGGTCATTCGGGGTGAAACCTATCACTTCGAGCTGGTTTCCAACGAAATGGGCGCGGGCATCACCCGGGTCATGCTCGACAGTGGGTTACCGATTGCCAACGGTGTGCTGACCACCGAAGACGATGATCAGGCGCTGGCGCGGGTACGGGACAAGGGCGGTGACTGCGCACGCGCGGCAGTCGAGATGACCAATCTGCTGAAGGCGCTGCCATGAGCCGGGGAGGACGCCGGGAAATTGCCGCACGGCGGCGGGCGCGCGAACTCGCGCTACAGGGCATCTACCAGTGGTTGCTGCATGAGCCCCTTGGCAAGGAAGCCCCGCCCTCTCTCGTTTCAGTCAGGCTTTCGCTGCCCGAACAGGCTCCGCAGGTGCAGTTGCACGCCATCGAAGAGCTTCTCGCCAGTGCTGCACCGGAAGCCCCAAAAACCCGGTCACGCACCGCCCCGGATGCCGAATTCTTTGCTGCCCTGCTCGCTGGCGCGGCACGAGAAGCGCCGGAGGCGCGCGCCATTCTCGAACCTCTTCTTTCGCGCCCCGTCGCAGAACTCTCGCCGGTCGAACACGCCATCCTGCTATTGAGCGTCTTCGAACTGTGCCACGACATCGAAACGCCTTACCGCGTCATCATCAATGAAGGCATCGAGCTGGCAAAGAAATTCGGCGGAGCGGACGGACATAAATTCGTCAACGGCGTGCTTGATCGGCTGGCGGCTCAGTTACGGCCTGAAGAGGTGTCGCGTATCCGCACAACCACCCCGCCCCTTCGGGGCACCCCTCCATAGAGGGGAATTAACCCCGGCCCTTCGGGGTACCCCTTCATATGAACTGACCCCCAAAAGTTGGACAGTTAAAGACAGCTAAAGCAGTCGGTTCGGCTGCCCGAGGACTGAGTTCTGTACTGAACAGGGCTCAGTCCTCTTAGTTTGCTCTTGATACGGTG
>JAITWP010000027.1 GCA_031285365.1 Azoarcus sp. | reverse complement strand
GCGCAGGAACTGGCCGATCTCAAGGAGATGGAAGCCGCCGGACTGGTCAGGGTGGAGGATGAGCGGATCACCGTGTTGCCAGCGGGTCGGCTGCTGGTACGCGGGATTGCGATGGTGTTCGACCGCTACCTTCGCATGGATCGCGAGCGCAAGCGTTACTCTCGTGTGATCTGATCCGGTAGTGTCAACGCTGGCCTAAAACTGGATGCGGCATAAACGAGTCCAAGTTTTCTGCCGCATTCCCGTTTTACCGTCCTTGGGCGTTTTGCGGGAGGCTGCTTTGGCGCTCATTCGGCGTCTCCCTGCTTCTTGCTCGGCTGTTTGCGCGGTTTACGGTTTTGCTCCAGCATGCGCAGGGGGCGCGTGGCTTCCTCGAAATCACGCTCTACCTGAGATGGTTGATTGATCTGTACCTGCCGGTATTGATCGAACTGCTTTTCCGCGAATTCGATGGCCCGTTCGTGACGAATGCGTCCGGCATGGGTGAGGATGTCGCGTTCGCTCAGGCGCAGGAAATCATCCAGCTTGACGATCCACTCGGCCATCGTCATGGTCTTGCGGTTCATGGCCTGCACGCGGGCAAATTCCAGGTAGGCCGTCACGATGCCGTTCAGAGCCTCCAGTTCATCCGCATTCAAATAGCTTTTGGCGACCAGGGCATCGGCTTTGCGCGGTTTGGCACCTGCCCAGTTGGTCATACCGGCATGGGGTTTGGCGCCATCGGCGCGCTGCATGATGAGTTCGGCGGCAGTGCGCCCATGCACCGCCCAGTGCATCTTGTTTTGCACCGTGGCAAAGAATTTCTGGCTGACTTCGGCTGAAGGGCTGTAATCAATGCTGGTGGCGTAGATGTCCAGCACCTTGCGCCAGAACATCTTCTCCGAGGATCGGATGTCGCGGATTTTCTCCAGCAGCTCCTCGAAGTAGCCGTCGTCCGGGTTGTGCTTGAAACGCTCCACATCCAGCGCGTGCCCCTTGACCAGATACTCGCCCAGGCGTTCCGTGGCCCATTGCCGGAACTGAGTGCCGCGTTCCGAACGCACCCGATAGCCGACGGCCAGAATCGCGTCAAGATGGTAGTGATCGACCAGTCGGTGCACCTGCCGCGTGCCCTCGGTCTGAACTATTCGGAATTTCCTAATAGTTCGATCCGGCACGATCTCCCCCTCCGCGTAGATATTGGACAGGTGTTCATTTACCGTGGGGACTGAAACATTAAACAGATCAGCAAGTTGCCTCTGCGTCAGCCAAACCGTACCGCCTTCAAGCCGCACCTGGATGCGGGTTTGGGCGTCATCGGCGCGGAACAGAATCAGTTCCGAATGCGGGCTTTCGGGGGCGTCCTTCTCGTTGTCCATTACACATTCTCCACCGAGAACATGCGATCCAGAAACTCCGGCTCGATCTGACGCAGTCTGGCGGCGAGTTCCTGGAATTTGGGATTGCGCTTGTTGGTCATGGATTGCCCTGATCTCGGGATTTCTGGTTCCTGGCTACGTTACCTGCCAGCGCCTGCTGAACAACGTCTCGTTACCGCTGATTCGTCCGAAGTCTATCATCGACCCTATTTCAGTTCATGCTGTACGGGCTCAAACAAAAAACGCTCTAAAATGCGCATTTACTCTGCTCAGAGCGCGGTAGCGCGCCTTCCATTCCCATGCCTGAAGCCGGTCATTTCGCTGTTTTTCTGTTTGGTCTGGCGGGTGGCGTACATTGCGTTTCGATGTGCGGCGGCATCGTCGGTGCGCTTTCCATGCAGGTGGAGCAACCGCTCGTCCGAGCTTCACCCTGGCGGATCGGGCAATGGCATCTGCATCTGACCTTCAGCCTTGGGCGCATTTTTTCCTATACCGTCGCGGGTGGGTTGCTGGGTGCGCTGGGTTCCGTGGCCATGCTCTACGATGGCATGATGCCGATACAGATCTCGCTTTACGTGTTCGCCAACCTGATGCTTGTTGCGATGGGGTTGTACATGGCCGGTGTAACCCGCTTTCTCGCGCCGCTGGAGCGTGGGGGGCAATTGCTGTGGCGCTTTATTCATCCCGTGGCAGGTCGTTTTCTGCCGGTGCGGTCGATGCAGCGGGCCTTGCCGCTCGGCATGTTGTGGGGTTTTTTGCCCTGCGGGATGGTGTACGGCGTGCTGGCCCTTGCGCTCATGACCGGCTCCGTCTGGCGCGGCGCGGGCCTGATGCTGGCGTTCGGGCTTGGCACTTTGCCCAATCTGCTGCTGGCGGGATTGGTGCTCGGACGCTTCCGGGATTTCATCCGCAACAACAAGGTACGGCTGGCTGCCGGATTGCTCGTGCTGGGCTTCGGCATATTCGGACTGATCCGCGCGCCTGCCCTGGGCGGCAAGCTGTGGAGCGGGCTGGTATGCACCTGATCCCGTGAAGGTCGCATGTCGCAAGAGAATTCTGCCCTCGATACGCTCGAACTTGCCATTACCGGCATGACCTGTGCCGCGTGCTCGGCACGCCTCGAAAAAGTGCTCAATCGACTGCCGGGTGTCGAGGCCGCTGTGAATCTGGCTTCCGAGCGAGCCATCCTGCGCTTTGCGCCCGGTGCGTTGACGCTGGAGGCCGCGTGCGCGGCGGTGAAGAAGGCCGGTTTCGGCGCGAGTGTTGCGCAATCGCTCGACCGCGAGCAGGAACGGGCACGCAAGCGCGATGAATGGCAGGCGAGCCTCAGGCTTTTCTGGATTTCTGCCGCACTGACATTGCCACTCGCGGCGCAGATGCTGCCGATGTTCGGCCTGTGGCCGGGGAGTGACGCGCACGAATTTTTGCCCCGCTGGCTGCAATGCGTGCTGGCTACGCCCGTGCAGTTCTGGGTCGGGGCGCGGTTTTATCGCGGCGCGTGGAATGCGTTGCGCGGCGGCGGGGCCAACATGGATGTGCTGGTGGCGCTGGGCACGTCGATGGCCTGGTTATACAGCACGGTGGTTACGCTGGCGGGCTGGCATGACCTGCACGTTTATTTTGAAGCCTCGGCGATGGTCGTGACTCTCGTGATGCTGGGCAAACTGCTCGAAGCGCGCGCAAAGGCCCGGACGTCCGAGGCGCTCGACGCTCTGGTGCGCCTGCAACCCCGGCGGGCGTGGATCGAGCAGGACGGGCAATTCGTCGAAGTCGATGTGGACGCGCTGCAACCGGGGAATGTTTTCGTGCTCCGACCCGGCGATGCCGTGCCGGTCGACGGCATCGTCCTCGAAGGGCGTTCTGCGCTCGACGAAGCTCTCCTGACCGGCGAGAGCCTGCCCGTCGACAAACAGCCGGGCGACAAGGTTTTTACCGCCACGATCAACGGTCAGGCGATGTTGCGCTGCCGAGCCACGGGCGTGGGAGCCGATACGCTTTTTGCCGGAATTGTTCGTCTGGTCGGGCAGGCACAGGGTTCCAAGGCTCCGGTACAGCGTTTGGTGGATCGCGTTGCCGCCGTATTCGTGCCTGCGGTCGTGGCCGTGGCTCTGGTGACTTTCGCGGTCTGGTGGCTATCGGGCAATTTTCAGGCGGCGCTCATCAATGCCGTGGCGGTGCTGGTCATTGCCTGTCCATGCGCTCTTGGGCTGGCGACGCCGACGGCGATCATGGTGGCCGTGGGGCTGGGCGCGCGCGCCGGTTTGCTCATCAAGGATGCCGAAGCCCTGGAATGCGCCGGACGCATGAAGGCGCTGGCGCT
>JAITWP010000250.1 GCA_031285365.1 Azoarcus sp. | reverse complement strand
GATAATGATCAGAACTCCATTGGCCGTTGTTCCTTCTCCTTCCTTGATTCGTTCATGAATTTTTCGCCGACACCGTGAATCAAGGGTGCCTTGCCACGCCAAGATGTCTGCAACGGTTTCTGGCGGCCAATGGCTTGCCGAAGGGCGGGGTTGAGTATCAGTCTTTACTCTGTATGTCAGCGCCGTTTTATCGGTGATCTGGCAACCGAGGGACTTTAGCTTCTGTGTTGTTCGATCTTTGTCGTCAGTGATGCACCACAAAGAATGTTCATTGACCTGTGCGACTATGCAGGCTTGTCGCCCTAAAGCCTCTCCCTGGATATCAACGAAACAATACAAGCCATCCCAATAGGCAAAAAACTCTTCCACCAAGTCTTCGACCATCTCCCCTTTCACGATCTTCCCGAGCACAATGGCTGCGCGTTCTAAGCATGCTAAAGATTGTCCAACGGGATCGTAAATGTCCAGAACGACCGTGCCCTTGGCGATATAGCAAAGCCACCCCTCTGCGCCAATATGAGGAGCCGCCGCAGGTAGCTCCGAGGGAATTTTCAGCAGTCGAATGCGAGGCAAGTCGAAGAACTCAGGGTCAAGCTGAACTTCGCACAGATAGCCCTTGTCTGCTTGGGGCGGGGTCAACTCTCCATGCAGTCTGAACCAACCGTTATGCGTCTTTCCAACGAACTCGAAGCCCTGCTGCTTGAGCGCTTCGATTACGTCTATGACCGATGCGCTGTCCTTCATCCAGCCTTTGTCCGTCCGACAAGCTCACTTGGGCCGGCTGTTGCCGGGGCAGCGGCAATGGTGGCGGCGACAGATACCACGCTGATCCGATCTGGCTCGTTCGGAAAGCGAGAGCCGAATTCATTCCGCATCCAGAGGCAAGCCTGAGACCGGCTGCTGGCATCAATTGCTCCACGAAGAACCTTCTCGAACTCTGCGAACGCCTTGGCCGCTTCTTCGACGCCAGCCTTGCCGAGCCGCTCTGTAAATGACTCGGACGCATCCACGGGGTTACTCACCCCCGCGCGCAATCGGTCTGGCAACGCCGTGACCACATCCAGTAATGCAAGGTCATCGCGACGATCGCGTTTTTCAAAGAGTGGCGCAGCAGCGGCCATCAACAGAATCGAAGCTGGGCCACCGCTGGGCCACTTCCAATCGCGAAACGCCTTCAAATAACGAATGACGCGGCGGAGTTGTTCGTCCTTGGCCTCCACTTCGCCTAGAAACCACTCCTTTACAAGCCTGGGGTCGGAGGGTATCCAATCGCATTCTCGATGGGCCAAGAGCACCTTGTCAGCGGGCAGCGCTGTCCATGAATCCTGCTTGCGTGCAGCCATGTTTACGGCTTCAGTCAGCGAATCGAAACCATATTGCTCCACCGCAGCCTTTGCGAGCGTCGCAAATTCATCGTCGGGAATGGCGTAAAGAGGGATATCGATGTGGGTATCCCCGGCGATGATGACCCGAATGCATGTTGGCTTGTCAGTGACAAGTTTCCATCGCTTTTCTTCAACCAGTGGTTTCAATGCTTTTTCCGCAGCGGCAAAAAATACGGTCGCCGCCACACTCGGTCGCCTTGTCTGCGCGACAAAGCTCGTTGGTAGATAACAACCATCATCGATATCCGCCTGCTGAGGTTGTTGTGCCGGAGAGTTGAGCGTCTTGTATGCCCAAGATCCTTGCGTGAAGAAACGCGGCTGCGGTACGTCTTCGGTGTATCCGTTTTCCTTCAACACGCGGGGGATACCTGTACGCAGACAGGCTCGGACCTCAGTACGCGCACTAGCAATCCAAAGACGTTTCTGATTTGTCAAATCCAACTCGTCATGCATGCAGGATTCGCCACCAATAGTGGTGAAGAAAAGTGGGCTTAGATTCAGCATACGGCCTCCGAGGAGTTCTTGTTGGGGCCGTGATAGAAGATGGGCGCGACGGCCTGGTGCGTTCGAAATGGTTTGAAAAGAGGATCGCCGAGTGCTTTCTGCGCTGCGTGTTTACCGCGATCCCTGAGCGTATTGGTGGCACCAACAGAGACTCGATCCAAATCCTCCACGTCTTTGCTTTGAGCAGGTGTCACTTCGTCGTTTATTTGGTAGTAATCATTTCCCAACGACTGTCGCAGCATGTAGTTCACCGACGACTCTTGAGCAGAGATCAGAAGGTCAAAAAGTTTTTCCCGCCATATGCCGAATCCGCGATCAAGGCGTGCATCACCACGAACGGTTGCACCGATGGTCATCGTGCCGATGGCAAGAACTCGAATCAGCACCTCCTGCTTTGGCGGTGCAAGGAAAATCTTGACTTCGTGTAACCCGAACAGCCCCGGGGCGTTACCTACCAAGCCCCCATCCGCGAAGACACCACGATCGTTGCGCGCCAGCGGAAAGTAGACGGGCGCAGCCGTTGTTGCCAGCGCAACATCGACGATCTTCATGCGATGATCAAGTTCAAAGGTCGGATGGTGAGGTGTTTTGAAGAACTGCCCACGCCCTGTCGAGTAATTGACTGCGGGTATGAGAACTCGGTGTTTCAATTCGCCGATCGTGCTTCCCTGGAAACGCTCGGTCAACACTTCTCTCAATCCCACTGAGTCGTGTTTTGCGGTCAGCCAGCGTCCCAAAAGCCGTCTTGGAATGCTGCGACGGCCAAAGATGCGGCTGCCTTCGTTTTCAAAGAGCGCCTTGAGTTCGTGGGCTGGGATTTCAGCAGCCAACCCAAGGGCCAACATTCCTCCCGCCGACGTACCGCAAATCAGATCAAAGTGCGAAGAGATAGGACGGCCCAACACAGTCTCCAGTTCGGCAAGAACCGTCGCCGTGTAAAGGCCGCGATAGCCACCCCCTGACAGGGCAAGCACGTGGTAGGTGGGAATGTTGGCCATAACGCCTCAGCCCTTCGGCGGGAAGGAGTCGTGGCCGTGGCTATCCTTGTCGCGGATTCGGCCATCCGGGCGATGGATGACGAGTTCGGACTGTTGGTGGCGCGCGATGTTCCGTGCTGAGTCGATGGCCTGCTGTTGCGTGCCATGTACGGAGGTCGCCCGCTGATTGCCCTCTCCCTTGACCGCCCACTCCCCCCGATGAGGAACGACATGCTGATTCTTACCTGCCATGGTGAAACTCCTGAACTTGAAC
>JAITWP010000186.1 GCA_031285365.1 Azoarcus sp. | reverse complement strand
ATCGCGTTCTCGAACGCTTCAAGGCAGGCAATCGAGCGCGGCAGCACGGATTCATCGTCCTGTTCGTAATACCGCTTCGTTATTTCGACGATGCGCCGTCCGGCCTCGCGGAAAAGCCCTTCGCGGTCGGCGTGGGTTGCCACCAGCGTGCCGTTTCCCGGCAGGGACAGGCCCAACGCTTCGGTGAGGCAGTTCATCGAGTTGGCGGTAAACATGCCCGAGCACGAACCGCAGGTCGGACAGGCCGAGCGTTCGATTGCGTTCACTTCATCGTCCGAACAATTTTTGTCCGCCGCCTTGATCATCGCGTCGATGAGATCGAGCGACATGACTTTCGTTTCCCACTTGAGCTTGCCCGCTTCCATCGGGCCGCCGGTGACGAAAATCGCCGGAATGTTCAGCCTCAGCGCCGCCATCAGCATACCCGGCGTGATCTTGTCGCAGTTCGAGATGCAGACCAGCGCATCGGCGGTGTGGGCATTGACCATGTATTCGACCGAATCGGCGATCAAATCGCGCGAGGGGAGCGAATAGAGCATTCCGTCATGCCCCATCGCAATGCCGTCGTCGATGGCAATGGTATTGAACTCCCGCCCCACGCCTCCGGCGGCCTCGATCTCACGCGCGACCAACTGGCCGAGCTCTCTCAGGTGCACATGCCCCGGCACGAACTGGGTGAAGCTGTTGGCGATGGCAATGATTGGTTTACCGAAATCTCCATCCTTCATGCCCGTGGCGCGCCACAACGCACGCGCGCCCGCCATGTTGCGACCGGAAGTGGAAATACTGGAACGGTATTGGGGCATGGAGTGCTCCGGAGAAACTGAAAAGGGTTGAATTTTAATCCTGTTTCCTGTTTTGGCGGCGCGGTTGGTGTGCAATAGTTCTTGAAGTAGTAACAAGTTTGTACTAACATATTTGTATGAAAGTACGGTTTGAGTGGGATGAAGCGAAGGCGGCCATCAATTTCAAAAAGCATGGAGTGCGTTTTGAAACGGCGGTTCGCGCCTTCGCCGATCCATTTTTACTGTCCAATCAAGACCGTATCGAGCATGGTGAGCGCAGGTGGCAATCGTTGGGGCTTGTCGATGGCTTCTTGTTACTTGTGATCGCCCATACGGTTCGCGAAGACACGGACGAAGTGATCCGTATCATTTCGGCGCGCCGTGCCGACAGGAAAGAAAGGTGCCTATATGAAACGCTACGACGTTGATCTCGATAACTTCCCGTCTCTGACCGATCAGCAGAAGGCAGAGCTTCAGGCACTGTCTGACGCGCCGGATTCTGAAATCGACTACAGCGATATTCCGGCGCTGGATGATTCTTTCTGGTTAAACGCCATGCGTAATCCGTTCTACAGGCCCGTCAAGGCATCTACGACCCTGAGGCTGGATGCCGATGTTCTTGCGTGGTTCAAACGGCAAGGCAAGGGTTATCAGACGCGCATCAACGACATTCTTCGTCAGGCAATGATTCACGACCTCCAAAAAAGCTGAGAAGCCTACGCGAACAGCGCGCCGACACTCGCCCCGCTGTGAATGCGCTCGATGGCCGCAGCAAAAAGCGGAGCGACGGTCAGCACGGTGAGTTTGTCGAGTTGTTTTTCCGGCGCAACCTGCACGGTGTTGGTGACGACGATGGAATCAATGGGCGCATCGCGCAGGCGCTCGATGGCCGGACCGCACAGCACCCCGTGCACCGCACCGGCATGAACGCTTTTCGCTCCGGCGGCGCGCAGGGTTTCGATGGTCGAGACCAGCGTGCTGCCCGTGGCAATTTCATCTTCAAAAATCACCACGTCGCGCCCGCTCACTTCGCCGACCACCTGGCCCTGTTTGACCATCGTATCGGTGATGCGGCGCTTGTCGATGATCGCCATCGGAATGCCGAGCCGTTCGGAAAAGCGACCGACCCGCTTGGCCCCTCCTGCGTCGGTCGCCACCGCAACCATGTTCGAGAGATCGAAGCGACTGCGGAAATGTTCGGCGATGGCCGGAATCGCGGTCAGATGATCAACCGGCACGCTGAAGAATCCATGTACCTGGTCGGCGTGCAAATCCATCGTCAGCACACGGTTTGCCCCGGCAGCAACGAGCATGTCGGCCATCAGCCGCCCGGTGATCGAAATCCTTGGCTTGTCCTTTTTGTCCGAGCGCGCGTAGGAGTAGTAGGGAATCACCGCCGTGATGCGCTGGGCCGAGGCGCTGCGCAGCGCATCGAGCGTAATCAGCAGTTCCATGATGTGATGGCTCACCGACGCGGTGAAGGACTGCACGACGAACACATCGCGCTCACGCACGTTTTCCAGAATTTGCACATGCAGGTTGTCGTTGGAAAAGCGCGAAACTTCGAGCTGGGACAAGGGCATCCCGAGCCGATTGCAAATTTCGCGGGCAAGCGGTTCGTTGGAATTGCAGGCAAATATCTTGAGGGCGTTCTTCGTCATGTTGGCACTCCGGAAAAGACTTCCGCAAAAATCAAAATCAAGGATAAATCAGGAATGGGCGGCGGCTCTCGCGCCAGTCGGCTTCATCCGCCGCCGACAGGGTATTGAAATCCGCCGGAGCGGCAGCCGGGTCATCCACCCATTCGCGCAGCAACGGGCTGCCGTTGATGAGGTCGATGGCCAGACGGTCGTGTTCGTATTCGTAAGGAAAATCGCGCCACAGCGGATAACCCGGCTCGATCCGGCGCAACGCCTTGAAGGCAAGCGTCATCAGCCGCCAGGGCCGGAAGGCGCCATGGTTGTAGTGCGCGTTCTCGACGTGGATCTGCACTCCCGCGCACAGTTGTCCGGCATGTTTGTGGAAGGTCGGCTCGAACCAGCATTCGCGCAGGTGGCAACCTTCCAGCCATTGGGGCGCAAGCGCGCGCATCTCGCCGAGCAAGGCGGGAATGTCGAGCCCCGGCGCGCCGAAGAGTTCGAGCGGGCGAGTTGTGCCGCGCCCTTCGGAAAGCGTCGTGCCTTCGAGCATCACGGTTCCGGCATAGGCACGGGCCATTGACAGATTGGGCGCGTTGGGACTGGGATTGACCCACGCAAAATCAGGCGGCCAGCCATGACCCGGCGCGTCATCGGGTCGCCAGCCTTCCATCTCGATGACGCGATAATCGACATCGAGCCCCAGAGCAGCGATGAACCAGTGCCCCAGTTCGCCCAGGGTCAACCCGTGGCGCATCGGCAACGCGCCCGCGCCGACGAAACTCTCCCAGCCGGGTCGCAGCAGCAGCCCTTCCACCGGACGCCCCGCCGGATTGGGGCGGTCGAGCACCCAGACCGATTTTCCGTAGCGGGCCGCTTCTTCGAGCACATAGCGCAGAGTGGTGATGAAGGTATAGATGCGGCAACCCAGGTCTTGCAGGTCGACGAGCAGGACATCGAAACTGTCCATCATCGTCGCGGTCGGACGGCGCACCTCACCGTAGAGGCTGAATACGGGGATGCCGAGCGCGGGGTCGGTATCGTCGGGCGACTCGACCATGTTGTCCTGTTTGTCGCCGCGTAACCCGTGCTGAGGCCCGAACGCGGCGGAGAGATTCACATCGGGCAGATTCGCCAGCGCATCGAGCGCATGGACGAGTCCCCCCGTGACCGAGGCGGGATGGGCAAGCAGCGCCACACGACGGCCCGCGAGCGGACGGGTCAGTTCCGGTTCGGTGAGCAGGCGTTCGAGACCATTCAAAAATTGGGAACTCATCGTGTCACCCGTCGGGTATCGAGTCGCAGCGTCCAGCCGTCGGCATGATGAAAATCGGGGCGCTCGGCTGGATGGTGGACGGCCCAGTATTCGAGTTCTCCATCTTCGCGCTCGATCACCGCCGCGAGTCCGACCCGCAGGACGGGGGAAGTGGGCAACAGCGCGGGCGGTATTTCGGCTATGAGGGTGAGTTGATTTTCGCGCCGGACAGTCGTGATGGTAGGAGGCGGAAGGTTTTCCTCCTCAAACGAGTGCCCGATTTCGCGGTAGTGCAGAAATTCGCTTGCCGCCCACTGTCCGGCGGGCGAGAAGTTGTATTCGCGATAGTTCTCCCCGTCCGGCGCGGAAATGAACGCCTCAAAGCAGGTGTGTTGCCACAACGGGCCGGGTGGCGGCGCATCCTCCTGCGGCACGCGCAATGCTTCGATGCGGCCTTCGAGCACGAATTCGAGGCGGACAGCGCCACCCGGCAGGGCGCAGATCGTAGCCAGCAGCGTCGACACTGCTGGCAGGCCGCCGAATGTGAAAGGATGGGAATCGAAAGGGCGCAGGCCGACCGTAATGGCCGGAATCTTTGTGGCAGGCGGTGTAGGCATCGTCACATCAGGTATCCGCACGGGCGGAGCATCATTCGGTCAGGGCGCAATGTTACCTGTTCTGGCTCCCGTTCACGCACGCAACAGTCCTTCCCGTCCACCAAGCCAGCGCATGAGCAGTTTGTCGGCGGCTTCCGGATCATTGGCAAGCAGTTCTCTGGCAACCTCTCTGGCCGGTTCGATCAGGGCGTTGTCCCGTTCAAGATCGGCGTAACGCAGCAGCGGCAGCCCGCTCTGGCGCGCGCCGATGAATTCACCAGGGCCACGAATGTGCAGGTCTTCGCGGGCAATGGCAAAGCCGTCGTTGTGTTCGAAGATCACCTTGAGCCGTGCGCGCGCGGTGGGCGACAGCGGTGGTTCGTACAGCAGCACGCACGAGGATTGCGCCGCGCCGCGTCCGACCCGACCGCGCAACTGGTGTAATTGCGCAAGGCCGAAACGCTCCGCGTGCTCGATCACCATCAGGCTGGCGCGGGGCACATCCACGCCGACTTCGATCACCGTGGTCGCCACCAGTACGTGCAGTTCGCCCGCAGCAAAAGCCGTCATCGCCGCCGTTTTTTCTTCCGCCTTGAGACGGCCATGAATGAGGCCGATCCGCAGTTCCGGCAGGGCTTCCTTCAGGGTTTCCCAGGTTTCCAGCGCAGTTTTCAGTTGCAGGGCTTCCGATTCTTCGATCAGGGGACACACCCAGTATGCCTGCTGGCCTTCTAGACAGGCTGTTTTCAGGCGGGCAATGATTTCCGCACGCCGCTCCGTCGAAGCCAGATGGGTGTGAACAGGCGTGCGACCCGGCGGCAGTTCGTCGAGCGTGGAGACATCGAGATCGGCGTAGTGAGTCATCGCCAGCGTGCGCGGAATTGGCGTTGCGGACATCATCAGCATGTGGGGACGTATCCCGGCAGACCCCTTGTCGCGCAGAGCCAGCCGCTGGCGCACGCCAAAACGGTGTTGTTCGTCGACCACCGCCAGCGCCAACCGAGGCAGGTCGACCGGGGTCTCGATCAGAGCATGGGTTCCGACGGCAAGCAGACATTCGCCGCTACGCAGGCGCGCGAGTTCGGCTTCCCTTTCCCGCTTTCTGCGTCCGCCCGACAACCAGGCAATGCCGATTCCAAGCGGATCGAGCCAGGCAGCAAGTTTGCGGTAATGCTGTTCGGCAAGGATTTCGGTTGGAGCCATCAATACGGCCTGCCAGCCATTTTCCGCCGCCTGCAACATGGCAAAGGCGGCAACGATGGTCTTACCGCTGCCGACGTCGCCCTGCAATAGCCGCTGCATCGGATGGGGCGCGGCAAGATCGGCGGCAATCTCATTCATCACCCGCTGTTGCGCCGAAGTCAGGGCGAACGGCAAACGTTCGTGCAGGGTATGAGTCAGCGTCCGGGCGAGCGGCAAACACACGGCCTCATGGGCGCGGCGGGCGTTATAGGCGCGGCGCAGTGACAATTGCTGCACGAGCAATTCTTCAAACTTGATCCGTCGCCAGGCCGGATGTTCGCGCTCCGCCAGCATGTGCGCGTCGACATCGGGCGGAGGGTGGTGGAGCGTGCGGATTGCCTCGGAAAAGCCGGGAAGCGCCAGCCGGTGCCGGATCGCGGCAGGCAAAAGCTCGTCCAGGGGCACGGTCTCCAGCGCGACATCCAGCAGGCGGCGCAGGGTCGGTTGCCCAAGTCCGGCGGTCGTCGGGTAGACAGGTGTCAGCGCCTCTGGCAAAGGTTCATCCCTGATTACCCGGCGCAGGCGCGGATGCACCATCTCCACCCCGAAGAAACCGCCGCGCACCTCGCCGAACAGCCTGACCCAATGGCCGGGCGCGAGTTGCTTTTGCAGCGAGGGATAAAAGTTGATCCAGCGCGCGACGATTTCAGAACCGGCCTCGTCGCGCAGGCAGGCCAGCAACTGGCGGCGTGGCCGGGTGATTTCACTTGAGAGCACTTCGGCCTCGATCTGCGCGCTCGCGCCAACCTGGGCCTGCTCGATGGGCGTGAGGCGCGTTTCGTCCTCGTAGCGCAGGGGCAGGTGAAGAACGAGGTCTTCCGGTCGATGAATATCGAGCCGGGCCAGCAGGGTCGCCTGTCGGTTCCCCTTTGCAGGCTTGGCCCCGGCTCCAGGCACGACAGGATCAGCCGAGGAAGAGAATGGCGTCGGCCTCGATTTGCGCGCCCCGTGGCAGTTCCTTTACGCCCACGGCAGCACGGGCCGGGTAAGGTTCGGTGAAGTAACGCGCCATGATTTCATTGACCTTGCCGAAGTTGCCGAGGTCAGTCAGGTAGAGGGTGATGCGCGCCACTTGCGCGAGCGTGGCGTCGGAGGCACAAGCAACCGCTTTCAGATTTTCGAACACTTGGACGGCCTGCGCTTCGAACCCTTCGACCAGTTGCCCCGATTCCGGCTCCAGGCCGATCTGGCCGGAACAATAAACGGTATCGCCAACCCTCACCGCCTGCGAATAGACGCCAATGGCAGCAGGGGCCTTGGAAGTGGAAATGATCTTGCGGTTCATGCCGACTCCGGAGAATAAAAATTAAAAAGGGGCGCGGGTTTTCCGCGCCCCTTGGAATGATGAATGATAGCCGACCGCGCTTCAACCGCGAACGCGCAAAATGATGTCGCAACTGCCTTTGTCGATTACTTTTTGCAGACCACGCTGCTGCCGGATGTTGATGATGACCGGGGCCATGAAGTTGGCGCGCAGCCCGGCGCTGGTCGGAGCCTCGTCACCCTTGCGGATGATGACGGCTACTACGGCATCCTCCGGACGGGACAGGAGCAACGTACTCTCTTCTTCAGCCGTGAGCGGAAACTCGTAGGTAATGCCGAGTTGCTCCGGCCCGGCGAGCGAGAACATCACACTGGCGTCATCCAGACTCTGGAGCAGGAGAACCTTGCCTTCACCGCCTTCTTCGTGCAAGAGCCCGAAGCGGCGCAGGTCTGCAAACCCCGGCAATCCTGCCGGGAATTCGATGACT
Organism: Azoarcus sp.; assembly: GCA_031285365.1. Classification (GTDB taxonomy): domain Bacteria; phylum Pseudomonadota; class Gammaproteobacteria; order Burkholderiales; family Rhodocyclaceae; genus WRNU01. The sequence continues at coordinate 2,295 of JAITWP010000186.1, read as the reverse complement.
TTATCGTCGGAAACTTCAATGGCGCCCAATATCGGATTTTCAATCTTCATACGATCCCCCAACAGATTGAACGATCCGTACGGGGACGGATCATTTCGCGCGCTGCCGCGACCTTGGTTTTGCCTTGGGTCGCTCGCCTGCCGTCGCAGTTTTCTGCGGCGGCAACACGGTTCCTTCTGCAACACTCCTCAGGCGGTCACGCGCCGCCCTGGCCTCGCGCTTGCTACGGAAAGGCCCGACCACGACACGTGACTGGATGTGGGCGGGCAGCCCAAGTGCGGAGGCATTATCAAGCAACCTGCCGGCATGGTCTGTGTCATCGAACACGCCCAAATCAACAAAATACCCATCCGACAAAGAATCCGGCTTGACGGGAGTGCTAGTGACCTTCGGGGATTTCGCGGGTTTATCTGTTTTTTCCGAAGGTTTCTCAGGCGCCTTGGTTTCCATCGGGGGAAATGTGCTGGCTTGCAACTCCGATTTGTCAGCCTCCGGCTTGGTTACGTTTTCCACCGAAACTACGTTTTCCGGCGTGGGCGCACTTTCGTTTTCCCCGGTCACGGAAGCAGGAGTCCCGGCAGGTTCGTCTCCCGTTGCCGCATCGGGCACCAGCGCCAACTCGTCGCCAGCGGGTTCGGATGCATTGGAATCGGCCTGCATCGGAGCATCATTTGCGGACACTGGAGGCGACGACGGACGATCACCATCTCCAAACCACAGCACGCCCACCAGTAGCACCAGCGCTGCCGCCACGGCCAATCCCGCCCGCTTCAGGCGCTGCAGGGTCGTTCTGCGAGAATCGGAAGGAAATAAAATCCGGTGCCGCCGCCTCATAACGCCTCTCCCGCTGCTTCCCGTTGCCTCCCTCGCGCCGCCAATGAAGCGACCAAATCGGCTTCGGCGCGGGTGATGCCACAGCGCGAGGCAATTATATCGGCCATGATTCCGCGGCGAGCCAGCGCCAATGCCTCGTCATACTCTGGAGACATATCCGGCTCTTGCGGCACGGATGAAATCGAGGACTTGATTTGAGGCACTGTCTGGTTTTTTTCGCTTGCACGCAAGGAGTCGATTTCTTTTTGCTGCGCATCGACCGTCTCTCTCAGAGTACTGATTTCAAGTCGCAAACGCTGCAGTTCCAACTCAATGGCAAAAGAATCGAACGGAGCTTCTTTCACTTCTTCGGGTATAGGGATACTTGATTGTTTATGTGAATAGACAGCGACGGTCATACCGGATTCCGGCTCTTTCACCGATGTAGGCACGAAATTGTAAAGATCGTCATCCAGGTTTGTCACCGGTATTTTCTTCGCAGTCGTCAGAACTGTCTGCCGACGAAACCCGGAACGCAGGGCACAAAGAAACTGCCAGCCACCATAGATCAACAGCAGCGCGATCAACCAAAAAACCCATTGTCGCATGATCCGCTACTCCATAAATAAGAGAACAGGATACCGACGGTGAGATAATCACTTAGCTTCCTCAAGCACTTTCGTGTTGAGTTTCTTAATGATACTGCCGCTTTTTTATAAAAGAAACAGGATAGCGATTATTTTTCGCTCTCTTCTATCTCTCTATCCGGAACAAGGAATGCCCTATATAAGGAACTTTAGTATGAACCATAACGCGGCGCTGCCCCGTATTGAGGGCATCCGTGTATTTTGTATCACTTAAAACGAGAAATTCCGGCGCGCAGCAATTCTGGAGACGTTACCTGAAATAGATATGTGCGTTTCCGCGCAACTGTCCTTGCTCTGAATGAGTGCACGCGTTTCCGGGCAACCACCCCGCCCCTTCGGGGCACCCCTCCGCAGGAGGGGAATGGAGCGGGAAACGAGTCTCGAACTCGCGACCTCAACCTTGGCAAGGTTGCGCTCTACCAACTGAGCTATTCCCGCTCGGGAGAGGCGCCATTATAGGGGGCGATCCGGGCATGTCAACCAAGAAGATGCCCCGCACGAAAAGAATCAGCGGTGCTTCCGCGCAACGCGCGCCTCCGCGATCAGGCTGGCAATCCTTGTATTGCCCCTGGATTGCGCCCACTCTTCGGCGTTCATTCCACGGTCATTGCGACGGTCGAGATCAATGGGCGTTTGCAGCAACCGGCGCACGACGTCGACGTGTCCATTGCGGGCAGCAAGCATGATGGCATTGGACAAATTGGGTGTCAGCGCGTTGATGTCCGCCTTGGCGGCAAGCAGGCGTTCGACGGTATCAAGCTTGCCTTCGAACGCGGCGTAGTGCAGGGCTGTCCAGACATTTTCGCCCGGAACAGGATTGGTTTTGGCTCCGTTG
>JAITWP010000110.1 GCA_031285365.1 Azoarcus sp. | reverse complement strand
AGACGACGCTTTCCGGATTGGGTTACCTGCGGCACATCCGCCAATGGAGAAACATGGGGTATCGTGTCAGTCTGTATTTTCTGGCGTTACCATCTGCCGATGCTGCTGTGGAACGGGTTGTCGAACGGGTGCGGCAAGGCGGGCACAATATCCCAGAAAGCGTAATTCGGCGACGTTTTGCAGTCGGGTGGAGAAATTTTGAGCAGTATTATCGTGCAAGCGTGGATGATTGGGTGCTATACGACAACTCGGAATCCGTTCCCGTAATCCTTCAATGGGGAAGCAATACATGAAGCCAGAGGACATCCGGAAAGCAAAGAATCCAGACTTGCCAGCTTCGTTCGTAGCCTTACAGCGGGCGGCGGAAATAGCCCGGCAAACGGCTATCCAGACCAACACCGCCCTTGTTGTCGTACAGGATGGTCAGGTAGTACGCATCCCGGCAGAGCAGTTGAAACTGGAAAAAGCAAAGGAAACGTAGGGCGGGCAGAGGCGCGAAACGGGACGTGCCCACCAACGCAATGATGCCGCAATGGTGGGCACGCTTCGTTTTGCCAACCCTGCGACTGCAATACAAGGAGAAATCATGGGTCTTGTCGCATACGAAAAGCTCATCGAAACGCTGCACAAGAGCGTTATAAAAGCCAACGCCTTGTATGAGGCGTGGTCCGGTTCTTGGTTGATTACCTCCGCCACAGAAAGTTTTTTGGTTTCTCAGATGGCGACAGCTATTATGAAACTGAATAATCCGCCCTCCTATTTAACTCTTGAAACTTTATTCCAAGAAATATCCGATAACCAGGGTAAAAATATTCGCGGACGTAAACCCTCATACTACAGTGATCAGAATCGCCTGGATATGGCGCTTTACAGCGGCGAAAATCTTTCACATGCTATTGAGGTAAAACGTTTCATGTCGCCAAAATGTATTAATGATATTGCTCGCTTGTGTAAACTTCACGAGAACTTCCACAAAAAAATAGGAGGTACATTTCAGCATTGTATTTTTGTTCAGTATGTTTACGCAAAAGCACGTAAGAGGGGTGAGCTTTGTCAACATCTCGAAAACAAGCTTAATGAATATAAAGAAAAATGTGCAGCGTTTATCGAAGAGCGTGGTCTTACATATGAATTCAGAAGGGGGGGCGAATTTGTTAAACCGATAACTTATAATGATGAAATCTGCTCTTCTTACAGTATTACTATAAAATCATGATAAAGAGAAGCTGTGATAACTTCATTCATGCAGATATGTGACATTCACCGAACTGCCGCTACCCGTCCATGTTCTCCCTCTTTTTTTCCAACCGCTGTGAACGCCTGCTGGATGCCCTGTTGGAGCGGCAGGAGTCCTGCTGCCCGCAAGGGCCGTTTGCACGCGCTCAGGTGATCGTTCCGGGGAACGCGCTCAAACGCCGCATCGAACTGGCGATGGCGGATCGCTTCGGGATTGGCGCGGGGGTCGATTTCAGTTATCTGGCACAGTGGTTGTGGCGGCAGATCGGGCGCGTCGTGGAGATTCCGGAAACCTCGCCCCATGCCCCGAATGCACTCGTCTGGCGGATATTTTCCGCGCTGGAAGGGGAGTGGCTGGAGAACCACACGCGGCTGGCGCGTTATCTGAAAGGGGCGGATGCACGGCAGCGGTTCGAGCTGGCCGGACGGCTGGCACGCCTGTTCGATCACTATCTGTGCTATCGCCCGGAGTGGCTTGAGGGATGGGCCGGGGGGAAGGACACGTTCGTGTCGCGCGAGAAAGTTCTCCAGGCGGAGGATGAGGTCTGGCAGGCCGAGTTGTGGCGGCGTATCGTCGGTGAATCCGGGACGTTCCAGTTGCCGTTCATGAATTTTCTGCGCCATGTGGCGCGGATGGAGGATGCCGAGCTCGCGCAGTTCAATTGGTCTGCCGCCGTCGATGTTTTTTGCCTGCCGAGTTTGCCGCCGCGTTATCTGGAGACGTTGCGCGCGCTGGCGCGGGTGATGGATGTGCGGTTGTATGTGCTCAATCCGTGCCGCGAATACTGGTTCGATATCGTCGATGCTCGCCGTCTGTCGTGGTTGGCGCGCAAGCAGCAACATCTTTTCCATGAAACGGGCAACAGGCTGCTGGCGGCCTGGGGCAAGCAGACGCAGGCGCAGGTCGAATCTCTGTTTGAAGGCGAAAACCCTGTGCTGGAGAACGCGGAGTTTGTGCCGCATACGGGTTTTCACTTGCTGGCGCGTCTGCAAAATGCTTTTCTGGATTTGCGGGAACTCGAAGCGGGCAGCATTCGCATGGATGACGACGACCGCAGTATCGAACTGCATTTGTGCCATTCACGTATCCGCGAACTCGAAGTGCTGCACGACCGCCTGTTGGGGCTGTTCAAGGAACGGGAAGGCTTGCGTCCGGAAGATGTCGTCGTGCTCATGCCGGATCTGGCTGGCTGCGCGCCGTTGATCGAAGCGGTGTTCGGCACCGCGCCGCGAGATCGGTTCATTCCGTGGCGCATCACGGGGCAGGGGAGGACGGAGGAGAATCCGGTTGCGCGCGTGCTCGATGATCTGCTGGCTCTTGCGGCGGGTAACGCGCCCGCGAGCCGGGTGTTCGATCTGCTGCGTCAACCGTTGGTGGCGGCGCATTTCGGGATGACCGAATCCACGCTGGAACAGGTGCGCGACTGGATGTTTGATGCGGGTATCCGTTGGGGATTGGATTCGGAACAGGCCCGAGCCGTCGGCGCGAGCGGTGGACACACCGTCGAGGCGGGACTTGCCCGGCTGTTCTTGTCCTGGGCGGCAGGGGAGGCGGCGGGTCGCGCGCTTTTCGCCGGACAGACCGGCATCCCGCACGCGCCGCAGGGCAGCGCCGGACTGGTGTTGGGAGCGTTCTGGCATTACGCCCGCGCCCTGAACCGCTTGCGCCTCGAATTGTTGGAAGCACGCGATGCCGAAGGTTGGCGGGCCGTATTGCTGGCCTCGCTCACTACCCTGATGGGAGAAGCGCCGGAGGTCGCGGAGGAGATGCGGGCCGTGCGTGAAACGATCAACACGCTGGCCGACGATATGGCTGCTGCGGGTTTCGGCGGGCAGGAAACCGAAAGTGCATTGCCGCTCGATGTCATTCGTCCTGCCCTGGTCGAGCGACTCAATGAGACCATGCACGGCAGCGTGCCGGGTGGCGAAGTGACGTTCAGCGCCTTGTTTGCCATGCGTGGTCTGCCGTACCGGGTCGTATGCGTCATCGGGCTGGACAACGATGCCTTCCCCGCCCGTGAGCGTGCTGACGAGTTTGATCTCATGGCCGCCTTGCCAAAGAAGGGCGACCGCCAGCGGCGGGACGACGAGCGCAATCTTTTTCTGGATGGGGTGCTGGCTGCGCGCGATGTGCTGCATTTGTCCTGTGTCGGGCGCAGCGCACGGGACAACGCCGCATTGCTTCCTTCCGTGCTGGTCGATGAACTGCTCGATGTGCTCGCCACCGCCTGCGCCAAAAACCCCAGGGAGCCGGATTCGATTGCCGCCGCCCGTGCCCGGCTGATCGTGGAGCATCCGCTGCAATCCTTCTCAATTGATTACTTCGTGACAGAAGGCAAGAGAGATCATCGCCTTGAGAGTTTTCGCGGCGAATTCGCCCGCGCGCTCGATGAACGTTTTCGTCAACAGCCAAAGCGCGTGATGGCGCGTTCTCCTGAAGAAGATGAGGACGACGACCGCGTTTTCGATTCGGGTGACAGCAGACCGTTTTTTACCTCACCCCTGCCACCGCCGGGTGAGGAGTGGCGTTGCGTCGATCTTGCCCAACTCAAGCGGTTTTTCAGCAATCCCTGCCGTTTTCTGCTGCGCGAACGCTTGGGGCTCGATCTTCCGGAAAGCGAAGAAGAACTCGTCGATGTCGAGTCGTTCGTTCCGGACTGGCAGGCACGCCGTGCGCTCGTGGGCCGGGTGTTGCCCGTCCTGCTGGAAGAGGGACTCGATTCGGGCGCCTCGATTGATGACGACGCGCTTTTTGCCCTTGCCCGCGCGGGAGGCGAATACCCCACCGGGAGTCTGGGGGAAGGGGCGTTACGCCGGGAACTGGTCTGCCTGCGTGATTTTGCCGGACGGGTGAGCGCCGCGCTCGCCAGACCGCGCTCGAAAGTTCATGCCGTGAAACTCGCCTTCACGCTTGCGCCCGAACACGAAACCTGGGAACTGCGGGCCGCGTTTGGCGCGTTGCGCGAGGATGGACTCGTTGCCTACCGTTACGACGACACCCGCGCCAGCGATGTGCTTGCGGCGTGGCTCGATCACTTGACGCTCTGTGCCGCGCCGCCGACGGAGGAGG
>JAITWP010000225.1 GCA_031285365.1 Azoarcus sp. | reverse complement strand
ACTTTCTCAATAGGACGCGCCGTGTCGCTGTTCTGCCGCTCGCTCCAGATGTCCGCGACGTGCAGGAAAGCGGTGCGTTCGAGGCCGATGTCGATGAACGCGGACTGCATACCCGGCAGGACACGGACGACCCGGCCAAGGTAAATGTTGCCGACGATGCCCCGGCTTGCTGGCCGCTCGACGTGCAATTCCTGCACCACGCCTTGTTCGACGATGGCTACTCGTACTTCCTGCGGGGTGAAGTTCAGCAGAAATTCGGTACTCATGGTGGTCAACATGTTTCGCGCCGGATAGCCCTGGATTGCGATGATTCTTGTGATGACAGAGCCCGAGAGTGTATAGCGGACAAGGGAAGAGTGCCAGCCAGAGCGCTGTTCGGGGTTTCAGAATTTGGTGTAACCATGCCGATAGCCGAAAGCTTCCAGCAGGCAGGCTGTCTCGTACAGCGGCAGTCCCATGATGCCGGAATAGCTGCCGCGGATTTCTGTAATGAAAGTGGCGGCACGACCCTGTATACCGTAGGCTCCGGCCTTGTCCATTGGCTCGCCGGTAGCAATGTAGCGGCGGATGTCGTCTTCGGTGAGTGGATGGAATTTGACATCGCTTGCCGACAGACGCGACCGGGTACATTCGCCGTCGCTGACTACGACAGCGGTCAGGACACGATGACTGCGACCGGAAAGCCGCCGAAGAATGTCATGCGCGGCATCAATGCTGTCAGGTTTACCGATGATGCAGCCATCAACGTCGATTACGGTATCGGCTGCCAGCACGGGCAGGCACAGCAATTTACGCCAGAGCAGGCGTTGCACGCCGGCATGTGCCTTGCTGAGCGCCACACGTTCGGCGTAGTGCTCGGGAGGCTCGCCCAGAAGCGGTGTTTCGTCGATGTCAGTATCTCGGCCGCGTTCGCCGCTGGAGCGAAAAGCGAGCGCATTGAAATTCACGCCGATCTGGCGCAGCAAGTCGCGGCGGCGCGGGCTGGTGGAGGCGAGATAGATGTGGGAAAAATCTGTCGTCATGGATTTCACTTCTCGCTTGCGCGCTTATTCGCGATGATAGGGATGGCGGCGCGTGATGCTCCACGCCCGGTAGAGGGCTTCGGCGAGCAATGGGCGCATTAGCGCATGAGGCAGAGTGAGGCTGGAGAGCCGGATGGATTCATGCGCGCTCGCCTTGAGCGTCGGAGCAAGGCCATCCGGACCACCGATGATGAAAGCAATATCTTCACCGCCGCCACGCCATTCTTCCAGGCGCTGCGCGAGTGCCGTACTGGTGAGATCGGCACCGCGTTCATCGAGAATCACCCTGCGGCAACGCGACGGCAGGGCAGCTTTGATACGGCTCGCTTCGGCTTCCATCAGTGCCGACGGGTTTTTCCCCGGATTGCGTGCTTCGGCCTTGATCTCGATCAGTTCGAGCGGCAATTCACGGGGCATGCGCCGTGCAAAGTCGTCGAAACCGGCCTGAGTCCAGGCTGGCATGCGATGGCCGACGGCGACGACGAGAAGCCTCACAGTTTTATGTTTCCGTTGTATTTTCGGCCTTGACAATGCGATGTGGAAGGGTTGTTGTCCAGAGTTCTTCGAGCCTGTAATAGGCGCGGATGGCTGGCTGCATGATGTGGACAACGATTTCACCCAGGTCTACCAGTACCCATTCACCGTTTTCTTCGCCTTCGGTACCGATCACCTTGATCCCCGCTGTGTGTACGCGATCCAGAACGTTGCGTGCGAGTGCCCGTGTCTGTCGGCCGGAATCGCCGCAGGCAACGATGATACGTTCGAATTGCGAGGTGAGACGGGATGTGTCGATGACTTCGATGTCGCGTGCTTTGACGTCTTCAAGGGCATCAATGATGATTTGTTGCAGGTCGGATATATTCATATTTTATACATTCTGCGGAAAGTGGATTGAGACAGGACGGTTGTTCAGCGGGTTTATAAGGCTCCACTACTTTTGAAGTCCAGGTAGCGGTTGACCAGTGCGATCGGCAGCATCGCCGGAGTTACGTCGAGCACATGGGCACCGCTGCGTTTCAGTCGTTCAATGGTAGTGTTGCGGATGCTGATGTATTGTAGCGCGGCGGCGGCTTCGAGCGCTGCTTCGAGGGTTGTGCGCGGTTGCTCGATCAGGTGTTGCACGGCGGTTTCGCGCAGGCTGGCCAGCAATACCAGATGGCGGCGGCGCAGCACTTCAATGGCGTCACGCAGTTCTTCATCGTCTTCGTCGCGCAGGTTGGTCAGAATCAGCACAAGCGAGCGCTTGTGTACGGTTTTCGCGATGTGCGTGGCCGCGCTGCGGTAATCGGGCGAATTACTGCCCGGTTCCAGGTCGAAGAGGCGTTCCATCAGATGGTTCAATGCAGCACGGCCCTTGCGCGCTGGAACAAGCCGGGTATCGTGTCCGAAGCTCATGCAGCCGACGGCGTCGCCCTGCCGCAAGGCAACGTGGGCGAGCAGCAGGAGCGCATTGAGTGCCTCATCGAAATGCGAGAGCGAGCCGTCTTCCTTGGCACGCATGCGATTGCCGCAATCGAGCAGAAACATGATCTGCTGGTCACGTTCGTCCTGATATTCGCGGGAGACCAGCTTGTTGACTCGGGCGGTGGCCTTCCAGTCGATCTGGCGCGGGGTGTCGCCTTCACGGTATTCACGCAACTGGTGGAAGGATTGCCCTTCACCGCGTCGACGACGCTGACGCACACCGATCCGACTCAGATGGTTATCGGTGGCGAGCAGGGCGTATTTGGCCACAGCGGCGAAATTGGGATAGACGCGCGCGCAGTGCGTCGCGTCAATGAATACGCGGCGGTGCAAGAGACTGAACGGAGAATCGATCAATGCTTCGATGCCGACAAAGGAATGCTCGCCGCGCGCCGTGAAACGCAGGCGATAAGGTGCTCGGGTGCGTGTCTGCGGCGCGAGGGTGAAGGTTAAAGGCAGACCCTCCATGTCGCAGGCCGATGGGTAGTGATCGAAAACACGGATGACACTCTTTTGCGGCAACGGATTTTCGATTTCGAGCAACACTTCGCGCCAGACACCGACCGGCAGTGAATGAGCGAGTTTGCGGACGATTCGTGGCGGTGCCTGCCGCCATGCCCACCAGCCGTCCAGTGCAGCGAAGAGCAGGAGCACGACGCCGCCGACCGCCCAGGGCGTGATCAATGTCGGCCAGAAAGAAGCAAGCACGGCCCAGGCCAGCCATCCGCCAAGGAGCCAGAACAGGCGGGGAGCAGGTCTCATTGGCGCGGTGCTTCGACGTGTTCGAGCAGGGCGCTGAGCAACTGGTCGGCCGTGCGGCCTTCCATTTCAAAATCCGGCGTCAGGGTGACACGGTGTCGCAACGCGGGTAACGCGACGGTTTTTATGTCGTCCGGGGTGACGAAATCGCGTTCGGCCAGCACGGCGGCTGCCCGCGCGGCGCGGATCAGCGCAATCGAACCGCGCGGCCCCGCGCCGATCGACAGGCCCGACCAGTCGCGTGTGGTCCGGACGATGCGTGTAGCATAGTCGATGATGCGCGCGTCGACGGTGATTTGTGCCGTGATCTGCTGGATCGCCGTAATCGCCTTCGCCGAAACGATGGTTTGCACGGCGGCAACATTGAGTGCATCACCAACCTGATTACGGGTAACCGTCTCCAACATGCGCCGCTCTTCGTCGAATGTCGGGTAGTCGATGAGCACCTTGAGCAGGAAGCGGTCGAGTTGCGCTTCCGGTAGCGGATAAGTGCCTTCCTGTTCGATCGGGTTCTGCGTTGCCATGACCATGAACGGGCGCGGCAAGGCATGTGCTTCGCCTTCGATGGTGACTTGCTGCTCCTGCATGACTTCGAGCAGCGCGGCCTGAGTCTTGGCTGGCGCACGGTTGATTTCATCGGCCAGCAGCAGGTTGGTGAACACCGGCCCGCGGCGGAAGCTGAATTCCTGCGCCTTGAGATCGTAAAGCGCGTGTCCGGTAACATCCGACGGCATCAGGTCGGGCGTAAACTGGATGCGCGAAAAGCTGCCATTGAAAGTCTGCGCCAGTGCACGGATAAGCAGGGTTTTTCCCAGGCCCGGAACCCCTTCGATCAGCACATGCCCGCCTGAAAACAGGGCGATCAGCGTGTGATGCAACGCAGTTTCCTGGCCGATCATCGCACGGCCGATCTCTTCTTTCATGCGTGACGCGAAAAGATAGGCTTTTTCCAGATGCGTGTCGGCGGTGGAAGCGGCGGGCGGCTCCGAAGTGGGCAGGTCTTGAGCGGTAGTGTCGTTCATAGTTTGTTCCGGAGAATATTCAAAAGATGTGAATCGGCGGCAAACCGGCTTTCGTTGCGGGGGTGACTGGTGTCGAGCAGGTGTCCAATGTCGTCTTCGGTCAGTCCGGATAGTTGCGAAATCCGGGCTTCATGCACGAAAAGGATGATTTGCTGATTCAACTCCTGACCCGACAACCGACTCCAATGCGGATGGCGCAGGTAAGCCTGTTTATAAAAATCGTTGCAAAGTGTCCGGTAAAGCGATTCGCCTTGCCTGGATCGCCATAAATAACGCGCACTGGCAGCCACATGTTCGACGATGCTGCGGCGGGCGACGGAACGGGCAGGCAGCAGTGGGCCAAAACGCCGCGAGATCATCCACAGCCAGGTGATCAGCAGCAGGGCGGCGGCAATGAGAACCGCCCAGGCATGATCGATGAACCAGCGCCAGAGGGCAGGCGTATTGCCGCCATAAACGAACCAGACATCCTGGCCCTTTGCCGGTGAAACCAGATGGACGAGAAGCGCGGCATGATCATCCTTGCCGATTGCAGCGTTGTCAATGAAACCAAGATTGGCGAGAACCGTCACTCGCCCTTTGCCGAACACACGGCCGAGAGCGTAATCGCCATCATCGTTGCGGTTCCTGGCATTTGTGGATGGATCTGAAATCTGCCAGTCACTGTCTTCTTCGAGGTCTTCGAGGCGCAATCGCGGATCGAAGCTGACTTTCAGACGTGTACCGTCAGACAGTTCGACAGGACGGGCTTTCAATCTCGAATCGCCGATCTGCTGTAGCAGATCGAGAAGGGTTTCTGGCATTTCATCCAGATCGTCAGGGAGCTCCCTGGTTTGGGATGGAGGTTTCTTGTCACCCTGTGCAGGCAGGTATTTGACGGAAATTCCAAGTAAAGCCAGCAACGGATCCCGGCTCGTTTCGTTGGGACCCGCGCGCTTGCTACGGTGTTGCAGATGCTGTGGGGAAACGATCAGATGGCCGCCCTCTGCTTTTACCCAATTCAACAGTGCTTCATTTTGCTTCGGCGAGAACCAGTAGCGCGGAGCGGTAAAGATCAGCGTAGCGCCGGATTGGGGAGGTTTGCTGTAAGCGGGGATATAGCGCGCGGTTGCGCCATAGTGCTCGACCAGCCGACCGGCGGCGAGCAGCGGGTTACGTGCGGCCACTCCCTGAAAAGGGCCGGTGATTGTTTCTTCGACGAATTCGATTCGGTTGTAAACCCACAGGCAAAACGCCAACAAGAGCAGGCAACCGATGATTCTCCAGATGGGAATTCTCATGAGGTAACTCCCCCGGCTTGCTGAAGGCGGCCGAATCCTGCCAGTAGGCCAGCGATATCCGCAGGCGGGCGATGCGCGTAGGCCAAACGGAGCCAGGCGCGCGCGATATTGCCAAAATCGTCCTTGAAGGAAGGCATGGCGTTACCGACGAGCAGGCGTACTTCCTCTTCCGTGGCCCCTTGCGGCAGATCGACGCGGTGATGTGCCGTCAGCAGTTTAATCGCGCCGCGATAGAGCAGGCTCAACGCTTCCTCTTTTCTACCTTCTTTCCAGCAGCGCTCGGCTGCTGTGGCAATGTCTTCCGGCAGAGCCGCGACGATCTCAAGGACGCTGCTCTGGGCCGGGGGCAATGGATTGGCGCTCGATCGCCGCCAATCAAGAAAAGGCAGCCAGTGTTTTGCACGGATCACCAGCAACACGATCAGTCCGAATGCCAGCAGCCACAGGATGATTTCTCCGGCCTGGCTGATGAGTCGGCCTATACCGTGCAGTCTTGTAAGGTCTATATCAAACAGTTTCGCGTCCTTTCTGGCGGAAGACGGTTTCCTGGGCTTCGGCACTTTGGTGATCCGGGTTCGGTCGAATTCAGGTTCAGCAAGAACGGCATCGATTGTTTCTCGGGCCTGAGTGACATAGGCCGGACGGGCATGATTGGGGGCCAATACTGGCCTATTGGGCGCGTGCGGCGCATCGGGCGTTTGTGCGGATACCGGGACGGATAGAAGCAGGCCGAGCAGCAGGCAGGAATTGAGCCATCGAAGGATGAACGGGGTGGTTTTCATGACGGGGTTTGCCGAGTTTCAAGCCGGGCGGCCAGTGTGCGGAAACCCAGTTCGATGTCCCAGCCTTCGAGTTCGGTGCGTCGGTTGAGATATAACGAGAACCCGGCCGCGACGTAAAACGGTTCGATGGCACTGATCACAAGCAGATAGATGAGGCCATAGAGAACTTCGAACCAGAGCGGCAGTGTGTCGGCGGAAAAAAAGTCAGAAAGCAGTTCCGGGCGTGATGCAACGAATTCCGGCGGCAACATCATATAGAGAAGGCCCAGCGCACCAAAGGTCAGAACCCATTCAAGAGTGCCGCACATGATGAGCAGCCTGGTAGGGCCGTTCCCCTTGAGTGTGTGAAGACGCCGGTGCCGTGCCCGCCCGGTAACGCCTTCGAGTTGCCATATCGGCAACTTGAAACTGCGGCAGGGCGTGAAACGCCCCCAGGTCAGGGCGCTGAACAGACCGGAGCGCCGCAACAGGCCGGGCATGGCGCGCAGGACGTCATGCCAGTTAACCGTCTCGCCGAAAACGGCGCGGCTCAGAACGTGCAGGAGTACCCGGTCGTAAAATGGTTTCAACCACCACAGCAGGAGCAATCCGTACTGACTGCCGTCCAATAGGTAAATCAGTGCCAATGCCGGAAAAGCAACCGGAAGGGCGGCGACGAGCCAGGCCGCGTACAGGTTCCGCCAGTACGACTGTACCAGCGTCAAGCCGAGATCGATCGCTTCCCAGTGTGTACGTGCGCGGATTTCGACGGTCAGGGAATCAGGACTCACGGCGCGCGCCCATGAACAGGAAGTAACCGGCGACCAGCGCCCAAAGCAATCCGCCGACGATGAATTTTCCCGTAGACGGCAAATAGGCGCCGGAAGACCAGAAAGCTTCGATGAATGCGGCAATCAGCAGCATGGCCGTGGCGCCGTAGACGATTCGTACTGCCGGGCCTGCTGCGTGCGCCAACGCCTCGCTGCGTCGTCGTCGTCCGGGTGAGATCAGCGCGCGGCCAAGCAACAGGCCAGCCATGCCACAGAGTACGATGGCGGTCAGTTCAAAAGCTCCGTGCGCAATGACGAACTGGAAAAGGCGTTCAGCCGATCCCTGATGAATCAGATGAGCCGACACTGCACCGAAAAGCAGTCCGTTGAAGATCAGAAAGAAAAGCGTACCCAATCCAAACAGAAGGCCGGAGGCAAAGCACTGGAAACCAATTGAAATGTTGTTTTTGATATAGAAGCCGAACATCCTGAAGTTTTCGTCGGCGGCTCTTCCCGAGCCGGGCTCGGGTTCGATCGCGCCTCCGGCACGGTACATTTCTTCCAGGTTATTTACGCCTTGATGGTCGAGGAGGCTATAGATCATTTCAGGCCGAAAATAAACCAGCAGCCCCATGAGCAGGGCTGGCAGATAGAGCAGGGCGCCGGCAAGCCAGAAAAGGCGCGCGTGCTCGCGGATCAGCGCGGGAAAGCCATGGACGAAAAACTGCCCGATGCTGGACAACGAACGCGCGCCGTAAAACGCCTGATGCCCGGACAGCGCGAGACGATCGAGACGCTCGATCAGTGCGGGTGGGTAGTGCCTTTCGCGCGCCAGAGCGAGATGCAGGCAGATCCGTCGGTAAAGCGACGGAAAGGCAGCCTGATCCGTTGCTTGCTCCGGCGTAAGTTTCTCGTCAAAAATCGTATCCGGAGATTTCTTTGGGCGGAGGCTGGAATGCGCGGAGGTTATCAGCGCTTCGAGTTGCCTCCATTCCTGTTCATGCTGGCGGATGAATTCATTGGGCGTCATGGGTGCTCAACGCTCCCCAACGATATGCCGCGCATAGCCGAGCAAGGAGTCCACATCGGCGCGGAGCACAGTGGAGGTATGTCGGGCGGGGCGGAGTATCTGCGCCAACTCTTGCGCACGATCCGGTGTCAGTCGGGGAACCCGGGCGGCAAAAGCAACAATCAGTTGTTGTTCGGATGAAGAAAGCCAAACGGGCAGCGGCGAGGCGAAACCCGGCGGAAGTTTTTGCAGCGGTTTGGGCTTGTCGCGATGAACGACGATAGTTTTTGCCACAATGTCGCCCAACCGCTTGAAGTTGCGGTTCAGGAGCATTGAGCACAGACCGAAGGCGTAAAACAGCGGCAAGATATCGACGGCACGCAGCAGATTGCGCACTACGGAGGCTGACCAGCCGACCGGCACACCGTCATCCTGCAATACAGCCAGACCCAGTGTTTTTTTCCCGGGTGTTGCCCCTTGTGCGTAGACCTCGAACAACACTGGATAGAACCACTCGCCGAGAAAAACGACGATCATCCCGATGCCAAGACCGAATTTGCCTAGTTGACTTAAAAACAACAATAAAATCAAATAAATAATTAAACGAATGAAGAAATCCAGCAACCAGGCCAGCGCGCGCGGCACCGGCCCGGCCAGGCGCAGGCGGATGCTCACCCCTTCGGGTGTTTCGATGGTTCGGATGGTGTCGAGCAAGGGCATATGGAGATTATGCCCTGCCCGTGTTCAAACAAGCACTTCCAACGGTGGTGGATGCCCCAGGAATGCATGTGGACTCGCGCTCGCGCCATAGGCGCCGGACTGGAAAATCACGATCAGGTCGCCCGGTTCGGCTCGCGGCAGGACCATGCGTTCGGCCAGAATGTCGAGCGGCGTGCAGAGCGGCCCAACGATGGTGACGGATTCGGCTTTGATTGCGTGCATTCGGCTACCGACGGCGACCGGATAATTCTTGCGCAGGACCTGTCCGAAATTGCCGGAAGCCGCAAGGTGGTGATGCATGCCGCCGTCAACGACCAGAAAGAGTTCGCCATTGGAGACTTTACGGTCGAGGATGCGGCTCACGTACAGGCCGGCCTCGCCAACCAGATAACGCCCGAGTTCGATGACGATCTCGGCCTGTGGGAATGTTTTCCCGGCTTCTTCGACGATACCGGTGAGCGTGGTTCCTATCGGGGTCAGATCGAGGCTTTGTTCGCCCGGAAAATACGGAATGCCGAAACCGCCTCCGAGGTTGATGACCTTGATCGGCGCAGGCGCATCGGCGGCCAGTTCCGTAACGAGGGCATAACTCTTGCGCAACGCCTCGGAGATGGCACCAGCCCGGAGATTCTGTGATCCGACGAAGAGATGGAAGCCCTCGAACGCGAGCCCCGCTTCGCCGATGGCCTTCAGCAGTTCGGGCGTCCTGGCAACGTCGATGCCAAAGGGCCTCGGGCCTCCGCCCATCTTCATGCCTGCGGATTTGAGTTCAAAGTCCGGATTGACGCGCACCGCTACCCGCGCGGGCAGGCCCAGCGTCTTCGAGATAGTCGCCAGGAGCGGGACTTCACGGAAAGATTCGATGTTGATCAGAACTCCGGCGGCGACGGCCTGATGGAGTTCCGTCTCGGTTTTACCGGGGCCGGCAAAGCTGATGTTGCGTGGTGCAATGCCGGAGTCGAGCGCCACTTTCAACTCTCCGGCGGATGCCACGTCGCATCCATCGACTCGCGCCGCCATATGTGCGACCAGGGCGGGCATCGGGTTGGCCTTGATGGCATAGTGCAGTTTCAGCCGGGTAGGCAGCGCGGCGCGCAGTTCCTCGACGCGGCGTGTCAACAGACTGCGGTCATATGCGTAAAACGGCGTGCGTCCGACGCGTGCAACCAGTTGTTTCAGGGGAAGTCCGCCGACGACCAACTCTCCATTGTTGACGGGGAACACCTTCATTGGGGCGTGCAGGGGGGCAATCGAATTCATGGTCTCGGTCGAGTCCTGTTGAGGGTTTTCGTTGTAGGTTTTTTTATTGGATGCCGAATCGAACCCAACGGACGATGAGGCGCTATTCCGTTTGGTTCGTTTCCTACTGTACGTGATCTTCTGAGCCATGGCCGTCCATTTTGCACAACTCGCGGAATAATGTGCCGCGATCGATTTTACCGTTTGGGTTACGTGGCAGTAACCCTTGCCACACCTCGATTTTGGCCGGAATCATGTATGAAGGAAAATGACTTTTGCATTTATCGAGGAGCTGTGTTACGAGCGTTTTTGGGTCGATCGCGCTGGCGGGGGTGACAGCCACAGCGATGTTTTGCCCCAGCGTGTCGTGAGGCAGCCCAAAAGCGGCGCATTCTCCGATCAATCCCGTTTCGTGAAGGATTTCTTCTATTTCGGTAGGACTGACGCGGTATCCCGACGTTTTTATCATTTCATCGCGGCGACCGATGAAATACAGGAAACCATCCTGGTCGCGCCGCACGGTGTCGCCGGAGAAAACCGCGATTTCCGGCATCATCAGTCCTGCCGCGCGGTTTCCGGCTTTGGATGGCAGGGGTTTGTAGCGTTCGGCGGTCTTTTCGGGATCATTCCAGTACCCGAGCCCGACCAATGAGCCGCGCTGCACCAGTTCGCCGGGTTCATCAGGGGCGCATTCGCTGCCGTCCTCGCGCAACACGAGCACTTCGGCATCGGGAATCGCCTTGCCGATGGAGTCGGGGCGGCGGTCAATTTCTTCGGGGGGTAGGTAGGTGGCGCGGAAGGCTTCGGTGAGGCCGTACATCAGGTAGGGTTTGGCCGAGGGCAGCAG
>JAITWP010000082.1 GCA_031285365.1 Azoarcus sp. | reverse complement strand
ACGCAAGACAGAAGATGGTGGAACTTCTACCACTCCTTCATATGATGTGAACGGATTGCGTGCCTTGGCATGGTCGAGCTTGCCGATTTCCGGGTACAGCATTTTCGACTTCGACAATACAATCATCTATTACGCTGGAGGCGAGTCCGAGACACTGGCTCAAATCATGGCCGCAGGCACGGGCAACGACCCTGGCTCCTACCTGGGCCTGCAGCTTTCCTTTGAGTTCAGAGACGGCAATATCCAAAGCCTGAGTTGGTACTCCAGCCGCCAGATCATCAACGTCGATCTCGTCTTCAACGCCATTCCCGAACCCGAAACCTGGGCCATGCTGCTGGCTGGCCTGGGCGTTGTCGGTATGGTTGCGCGCAGGAAGCGTCGAGCCAGAGTGGTGGTGTAAGTCTTTTTCCCCTGCAAAGTGAAACCACCCTCTAAAGAGGGTGGTTTTATTTTTTCCGCAGCTTCCATGCGGTCAGGCAAAATAAGCGCCGCGTGAAGAGAGTGGCGGAAGAAATTCCGGTGCACTCTCTCGCGGCCTGTTTTTTTTCGTTTTTGCATGGACACCATGACCGAATCGCAATCTACCTGTCAGTCTGTCGGCGTCGTCACGCCGCGAACGGCCCGCTTCGAAGAAGCGTTGCTGTTGCGTAGTGGCGCACGCCTGGATGGTTACGAACTCGTTTATGAAACCTACGGTACGCTCAACGCCGCGCGCAGTAATGCCGTTCTGGTGTGTCACGCACTGTCGGGTTCGCATCATGTGGCGGGCCGTCATGCCGGTGAAAAGGAGGATTCCGGCTGGTGGAACAATCTGGTTGGCCCCGGCAAACCACTCGATACGGGCAAGTTTTTTGTGATTGGAGTCAATAACCTGGGAGGTTGCCACGGTTCGACCGGACCGCGTTCGATCAACCCTGCCACGGGGCAGCCCTGGGGAGCGGATTTTCCTTTCGTCACGGTCGAGGATTGGGTGGATGCCCAGGCCCGGCTTGCTACTAGCCTCGGTATCGAGAGTTTCGCGGCGGTCATCGGGGGCAGTCTGGGAGGAATGCAGGCGCTCTCATGGACTCTGCAACACCCGGAACGGGTGCGTTATGCAGCGGCTATCGCTTCCGCGCCCAAGCTCTCCGCACAGAATATTGCGTTCAATGAGGTGGCGCGTCAGGCTATCTTGACTGACCCCGATTTTCACGATGGCCATTTTTACAAACATGGCACGTTGCCGGAGCGTGGTTTGCGACTGGCGCGGATGGTGGGGCATATCACCTATCTTTCCGATGATGCGATGGGTGAAAAATTCGGCCGTAGCCTGCGCCACGGCAAGGCCATGTACAACTACGACGTGGAATTCGAGATTGAGTCCTACCTGCGCCATCAGGGAGACCGGTTTTCGCAGCAGTTCGACGCCAATACGTACCTGCTGACGACCAAGGCGCTCGATTATTACGATCCCGCCTTCGAGCACGATGGCGATCTGGCGGCGGCGCTGGCGGCAGCGCGGGCGAGTTTCTTGGTCGTGGCGTTTACGACGGATTGGCGTTTTTCGCCGGATCGCTCACACGAGATCGTCTATGCGCTGGCGCACAACAGGCGCGATGTCACTTACGCCGAGATCGACTGCGCGGCCGGGCACGACTCTTTCCTGCTCGACGATCCGCAATACCATGCCGTACTTGCGGCGTGGTTCGACCGCATCGAGGTGTGAAAATGGTTGCCGCTCGTTACGACTACGATGTGATTGCTCAATGGATCGGGCACGGCGAGAAAGTACTTGATCTTGGCTGTGGGGACGGGAGTCTGTTGCGTCACCTGATCGAGACGCGGCAGGTGCGCGGCTACGGGGTGGAGAACGACCCGGAAAAGATTCTTGCCTGCATCAAAAATGGCATCAATGTGATCCAGGCAGACATGAATCGCGGACTGACCGGTTTTGACGACGGTTTTTTCGATCATGTCATCATGAGTCTGTCGCTCCAGGCCATGCACAGCACGCAGGGCATCCTTGCTGAGATGTTGCGGGTGGGGCGCGAAGCAGTGGTAAGTTTTCCAAACTTCGGCTATTGGCAACATCGCCAGAGCATTCTCAATGGTCGCATGCCGGTATCGAGAAGCCTGCCGTACCAATGGTTCGACACGCCAAATGTCCGCTTCTTTACGATCAACGATTTCGAGGCGTTGTGCGCGCAGTCCGGCATCGCCATCCGAAAGCGGCTGGCGTTCGATGAAGGCAAGGTGATTGTCGACGACCCGAATTTTCTTGCCAGCGTGGCGGTGTACCGGCTTGGGCGGGACTAAGTAACGGGGCGCTTGGCAAACACTGCCCTAATTGGTAAAATGAAAAATTAGTCCTTTTACAGGCAGCGGAAAATGAAACGCACTTTTCAACCCTCTGTTGTTCGCCGCAAGCGCACGCACGGCTTTCGCGTCCGCATGAAGACTCGTGGTGGTCGCGCAGTCATTCGTGCCCGCCGTGCCAAGGGTCGTCATCGCCTGGCCGTTTGAGGCCATGAGTCCAACCGGGCGCGGGCAGGGTTTTTGCCGTGCTTACAGATTGCTAAAAACGGATGAGTTTTCATCCGTTTTTGCTTTTCGACGCTCACTACGTGGTCGGTTCTACACGCTCTACTATCGACCCAATGAACTGGATACTGCCCGCATGGGTGTGACAGTGGCCAAAAAACTGGTCAAACGCGCCAATGGACGCAATTTGATCAAGCGCATTGCGCGCGAGGTTTTTCGGCGGCAGCGAGAAAATCTGCCTTCCTGCGACCTGATCATTCGCCTGCACGCGCCAGTGGGAACTGCCCGCCGCATGGAGCTCAATACGGATGTCAGGCAGTTGTTGGGTCGTCTTCCCGGAAGTCGGGGGCGTGACACCGGCGATGTTTCCGTTTGAAGCCTGAATACGGATTGCCCTCATGTTTTGTTGGGACGCAGCACATCATTCGCGGGTATCATTACCCCCTTTGTGC
>JAITWP010000308.1 GCA_031285365.1 Azoarcus sp. | reverse complement strand
CCACTTTTGCGCACGATGCTCTAATCGAATCCGTAAGGTGCGTAGGCTCCCTGGATGAACAGCTCCAGTTGGCCAGCCCCTTCATGGACCGTGCCGTCGGGTCCGGTCGTAAGGATGCGCAGGACATATTCGACACCGTGAATCCTGTCTTTGTACGACAGGCCGGTATGCATCGTATCGGGCTCGTCCTTGCCGGCAGCACCATAGGGGGTGTAATCGAAGGGTTGCTGCGAAAAATCGAACTCGTCCCACTCGGTCGCCAGCGTCTCGTTGCCGTGATAGCTGTGAAAACTGCCGCCATCCTTCCAACTGCCGGGCGTATAGCCCATTGTCTGAATCACCCATGGCGGGCAGGACGCCTCCATTTCCTGGGTCCAGGAACCGCCGTCCGCGTCCGTCAGGCGAACGGTTGCACGGTGAAGCATCCGGGTGCCGGGGATGAATTCAATCTCGTGGCGGGCGCCCGTCAATGCAATCGCTGGCTGATCCCAACCGAGGAAGAATGCCCCGCCGAACGGTGTGCCAAATACGTCGTCGAGTTTGCGCTGCACGCCATGCCGGTCCTCGTGCATGTGGTAGAAACCTGACAGCTGCCCGCATCGGAACGTCACCCAGAATCGCAGCGCACGGGCATCCGGACTGGTCGGGACGGGCGGCAGCCACCTGGTATCTGCTGCAAACGGGGGTCTCTCGACGTAAAGACCCCAGCTATGGTCGCGCACCGCCACCCAGCCGCTTTCGGCAAGGTCATAGGTCTTGCCGCGTGCGGTCAGGGTTCCGGCGGCGATGCCCGGTTGCGAATAGCGGCTCTGGTCGGTGGTCCGGCGCCCGCGACGGTGAGCAAGATGATGCTCTTCCAGGTGGGCAGGCGAGGTGCCGATCCACAGGAAGTCGTGGGCAATGCCGCTCTCGTTCTCGTCCAGAGTCAGCCTGATCTTGCGCAGTGGCTCGACGAACTCGACCCTGAACGGGCCAACTTCAAGTTTGAAGTTCTGCCGCCAGGTGCGGCTGAAGCGGAACGTGCGCTGGATGCCGTTGTCGTTGAACAGCGCATAGCCACCGATCATGTCGGTCGCCGGGTTGACGCGGAAACCGCAGCAATACTGGATGCCCAACTGGGGGTTCATCACTGCAAAATAGTAACCTTCATCCCAGTTGTAGTCGGTCGAGGGTATGTAGCTGAGGGGATAGGGCGTGGCGTGGACCGGGTACTCGTCGTAAGGCGTTAACGGGTAGGGCGAATCCGGCATGCCTGCGCTCCTGTGCGGATGATACAGGCGGCAAAGGCTAGGTTCCCGGTTCGTCCGCGCAACGCCATCCCATCATTTGTTCAAGCCAGGGGCTGATCGCACTTCATCCAGGGACCAGCCTGCCCTTGAAACACGACGAGCGCACGACGACAGTAACAGCCAGCGTGATCCGCCAGTGACACGATGGAGAACTGATGGCCCTGAATTCGCAAGTGGCGGCCGTGCTGGCCGCGATGGCAGACCTGCCGCCCGTGGATTTCGCGACGATCACGCCCGAAGAGATGCGTGCCGCGACGGCACCCCCGCAAACGGCATTGCCACCGGTGGTCGCCTCCGTTCGTAATTTGTCCATCGACCTGCCGGGCCGCACCATCGGCGCGCGGCTTTACACGCCCAAGGGCGCGCCCCGGGCAGCGCCGCTGGTGTTGTACTATCACGGTGGCGGTTGGGTGATCTGCTCCGTCGATACACACGATCCGCTGTGCCGCGCGCTGGCTCGGGAAAGCGGTGTCGCCGTGCTTTCGATCGAGTACCGGCTTGCACCCGAAACGCCCTTCCCCGGTCCGCTCGACGATTGCTACGGGGCGCTGGTCTGGGCCGCGGCGCATGCGGCCGATCTCGGGATCGACGCCAGCCGACTGGCGGTAGCAGGCGACAGCGCCGGAGGAAACCTGGCAGCCGCCGTGGCAATTCGCGCGCGGGACGAACATGGCCCTGCCCTGCGCCACCAGTTGCTGATCTATCCGGTGACCGACGCCAATTTCGAAACCCCATCCTATCGCGAGAACGGCAGCGACGATGCCTACCTGTCGACCGCGATGATGCGCTGGTTCTGGAAACACTATGTCGGCGATCTGAACGACGTTGATTCGCTGGCGGCGCCCCTGCGGCATGAAGATCTCTCCGGATTGCCGCCCGCGACCGTCCTGGTCGCCGAATACGACGCCCTGCGTGACGAGGGGCTGGCTTATGCCGATGCACTTCGTGCCGCCGGCGTCAGTGTCGCCAGCGATACCGCGCCCGGGATGATCCATGGCTTCCTGTCGATGCTTGAAGCAGTGCCGGACGGCTATCCCCACCTGGCCTGGTGCGCGGCGCGCCTGCAAGAAGCGCTGGCTTGATGCGGCATAGAGCAAGCTGCGTGATTTGTGAATCACGCAGCTTGCTCCAGGTTTTTGTTGTCGCATCGTTTTTGCGCAAAACCGGTTCCCACTTTTGCGCACGATGCTCTAACCCGCCGCGTCGCGGCCGATGAGCGGCAGCAGCGCGGCCATGGTCGCGGCCCGTGAGCGCCTGGCGCAACGGCAGGAACAGCGCCTTGCCCTTGCGCCCGCTGGCCTGCTTGAGCCTGCCGGTCAGCGCGTGCCAGGCGTCCGCTTCCCATTGC
>JAITWP010000306.1 GCA_031285365.1 Azoarcus sp. | reverse complement strand
CATGTTCAGTACCCGCTGTTTCGACTGGTATCAGTTGAAGCAGGACGAGATGACCTCCAAAGCCACGGGAGAATGACAATGACGACGATTCGGGAAATGGCCTGCCGCCTGCTTCAATGGAAGCCACCCCGGCTTCCGCTCAAGGGTCGGCTGTTGCTCTGGTGGATAGTGCTCGCGGCCGTGGGGTTCCTGGCGGTGCGCTACTTCAAACATCCGATCTTTCTGTTTTGGCGCGCCGTTGAGACGCCGCTCATGCTCGTGGTGGCCTGTGGCGGGGCCTGGTACGCCTGGCGTGCCCGGAAGGTTGCCATGGGTTCGTGGCGCAGGCTGGAGTCGGGATTGAGGTTGGTGTTCAGTGTGTTGCTGGTGGTACTGGTGATTGGGCAGGAAGGGTGGTTTCGCTGGCAGCAATCCCAGGTGCTCTGGGGAGGCGTGGCGATGTCCCGCATCGGACAGCACTTCGTGGTGGGGTTTCAGGATTTCGACGACGTGAAATCGCTGGCCGAACGCGGTCTGATCGGCGGTATCTACATCACCCGGCGAAACCTGAAGGGGGAGACCGTCGAGAGCCTCAGGGAGCGCATCGGCGAGTTGCAGTTGCTGCGCGCCCGGGCGGGTTTGCCGCCGCTTTTCGTGATGGCCGATCAGGAAGGAGGAAAAGTCTCTCATCTGTCTCCGTTCATCGAACGCATGCCGCCGTTGTCGAGCCTTCTCGTTGATGGCACTGAAAACCTGGAATTGCGCGCTCACGCCTACGGCGAGCAACAAGGACAGGTGCTCGCCCAGTTAGGTATCAACATGAACCTTGCGCCGGTTGTCGATTTAAAGATCGAATCGACGGAGCGATGGACGGATCGGCATACCCGCATCTGGCAGCGCGCCATCGACAGCGATCCGTGGATCGTGACCCGTGTTGCCGTGGCCTATGGGAACGGACTGGCCGCCAGCGGAGTGCAACCGACCGTCAAGCATTTTCCCGGACTGGGCCGGGTAAAGGCCGACACGCATCTCGTCAAGGCGTCCCTCACAGTCGATCCGGTGGATCGGGCCGCCGACTGGCTGCCTTTCCGCGAAGTGACCGAGCGTACCGGCGCGGCGATGATGCTCGCGCATGTGCGGTTGCCCAATATCGATCCGGATAAACCCGTGTCGCTTTCCCGCATCGTCGTGCAGGACGTGTTGCGCAAGGAAGATGGGGAAGGTTGGAATTATCAGGGGTTGCTTATCACCGACGATCTCAACATGGGCGCGGTCTACGGTGACGGCATTGGCCGGGCGGCGATTGCGGCGCTGGACGCGGGGGTAGACCTGGTTCTGGTTTCATACGATCCCGATCAGTATTACCGTGCGCTCTACGCGGCCACGAAAGCATGGCGGCGGGGAACCATCGACGCCAGCCGCGAGGCCATAAGCACAAACAGGTTGATCCAGTACTGGAAGCGGGCGGGTTCCAGCAGGACTTGATGGAGGAAAACAAAACGCCCGCGCATGGCGCGGGCGTTTTGTCTGGTGCTCCGAAACGACGCGCGTCAGTATCCGGAGCGCATGGCGTCGAAGAATTCGGCATTGCTCTTGGTGGCGCGCACCTTGTCGAGCAGAAATTCCATCGCTTCGACTTCGTCCATGCCGTAGAGGAGTTTGCGCAGAATCCATACCTTTTGCAGGATGTCCTGTTTCATCAGCAGTTCTTCGCGGCGGGTTCCGGAACGGTTGACGTTGATGGCCGGGTAGACGCGTTTTTCTGCCATGCGACGATCGAGGTGCAGTTCCAGGTTGCCGGTACCCTTGAACTCCTCGTAGATCACGTCGTCCATGCGGCTGCCGGTTTCGATCAGCGTGGTGGCGAGGATGGTGAGGGAGCCGCCTTCTTCGATGTTGCGCGCCGCGCCGAAGAAGCGCTTGGGTTTTTGCAGGGCGTTGGCGTCTACGCCGCCGGTGAGCACTTTGCCGGAGGCGGGTGCGACGGTGTTGTAGGCGCGCGCGAGCCGCGTGAGCGAATCGAGCAGGATCACGACGTCCTTTTTGTGCTCGGTCAGCCGTTTGGCCTTTTCGATCACCATTTCCGCTACCTGCGTGTGACGCAGCGGCGGTTCGTCGAACGTGGAGGCTACGACCTCGCCTTTCACCGAGCGTTGCATTTCGGTGACTTCTTCGGGACGCTCGTCGATGAGCAGCACGATCAGTTCGACATCCGGATGGTTGGCCGTGATGGCGTGCGCGATATGTTGCAGCATCACGGTTTTGCCACTCTTTGGCGAGGAGACGATCAGACCACGCTGGCCCTTGCCGATGGGCGCGATCATGTCGATGATCCGGCTGGTGATGTTTTCCTCACCGCGCATGTCGCGTTCGAGGCGCAGGCACTCTTCCGGGTGCAGCGGGGTGAGGTTCTCGAACAGGATCTTGTTCTTGCACTCGTCCGGCGGGCGACCGTTGATCTTGTCGAACTTGGTGAGCGCGAGATAACGCTCGCCATCCTTCGGCGTGCGGATCTCTCCCTCGATGGTATCGCCGGTACGCAAATTGAAGCGCCGTATCTGCGAGGGCGAGACGTAAATGTCGTCGGTTCCTGCGAGATAGGAAGTATCGGGCGAGCGCAGGAAACCGAAGCCGTCGGACAGGACTTCGAGTGCGCCGTAGGCACAGATCGGCTCGCCTTTGCGGGCGCGGTTTTTCAGCAGGGCAAAGATGAGATCCTGCTTGCGCAGCCGATTGGCCCCTTCGATGTTGTTGGCAACCGCCATCTCCAGCAACTCGCTGACGTGCAACGCCTTGAGTTCGGAAAGATGCAGCGCCGGGACGGTCGATGCGCTTGCGCCCGATTCGTCCGAGGACTCCTCAAGGAAGTCTTCGTCGGCGGGCAGACCTGTGTAGGTGGGATTGCCGTCGCGGTGCCGGGAACCCCGGCGGCGCGCGCGCTGTACACCGCGAGGACGGCCTGGATTGGAATCCGGTTTGTTAGATGTGGGAGTCAATGAAGGAGGCCAGCTGAGATTTGGAAAGAATCCCGACACTGGTGGCGACAAGGTCGCCATCCTTGAACAGCATGAGAGTCGGAATGTTGCGGATGCCATAGTTGGCAGGGGTTTGCGGATTTTTGTCGATGTCGATCTTGGCGATCTTGAGTCGACCATCGTACTGGGCGGAGATCTCGTCGAGCACAGGCAAGAGCGCCCGGCAGGGGGCGCACCACGTGGCCCAGTAGTCGACCAGTACGGGAAGCGGGGACTTCAGCACTTCGGCTTCGAAGTCGCCGTCTGTTACATGAATATACTCACTCATGATGCCTCACAGCAGAGAGAGGTTCGGAAACCGCTCGCAGGAATAGCCTTGGAGTTTGGGCGGGTGGGCCGCATTGTGCGCGCCGCCTCTTGTTTGCAGGGGACGGACGCAGAAGTCACGCCCGGGCAGAATTGTGCGGTAAGGTATGCGATGAATGCCTCGCAGTCAAGGCAGAGTTGTCCGGATTGTGAGGTTTTTTTCTATTTGGGAACAAAATAGGGAACAAATGGGGGGTGCAAGGGTGATTTTCGTTCAGACGAAATAGAGTCGTTCCGGTCTGAAGGCCCGGGGATTGCGCTCGGCGTGTAGCGTGTATCCACGGGGAGGTCGGAGTGTTTATCTGCCAATGTTTGGTAAAATGAGCAGATTCAAAAAATTTCACATGGGATTCCTGAATCCCTTCAAGAGGCAGATGTGGCTAGGGATTGGTATCGCGTCGGTATCGACATCGGTTCGACGACCGTCAAGGTAGTTGTATTGGACGGACGGGGAGAACTGGTATTCAGGTCGTACTACCGCCATTTTTCCGAGGTGCGCAAGACGGCGGCGCGTTGTCTCGAAGAACTGGAAAGGGATGGCGTGCTGAGTTCGGAAACCTGTGTTTCCGTGGTGCTGACTGGCTCGGGCGGCGTGGGTATCGCCGAGATGCTCGGGTTTTCCTTCGTGCAGGAGGTGATTGCCTGCGCCCGGGCCATCGAGGAGCGCGCGCCTCAGACGGATGTAGCCATTGAGCTGGGCGGCGAGGACGCCAAGATCACGTTCTTCACGAATGGCGTCGAGCAGCGGATGAATGGCTCATGCGCCGGAGGAACGGGGGCGTTCATCGACCAGATGGGCGTACTGCTCAAGACCGACGCTCCAGGACTGGATGAACTGGCAAGCCGCGCCAAGAACATGTACCCGATTGCCGCGCGTTGTGGCGTATTCGCCAAGACGGACGTGCAGCCTCTGCTGAATGAAGGCGTGGCGCGCGAGGACATCGGGTACATGTTCTTGGCGCGGCTTGCCAGTTCATCCAGTCCTGGAGCGTCGGTCTTGAGCAGTACGCCCATCTGGT
>JAITWP010000268.1 GCA_031285365.1 Azoarcus sp. | reverse complement strand
GCAGACCGCAGCAAAAAAACCTGTTGCAGATCCTCAGCGAGTGGGTCGACTTTCGCTATCTCACCGTGCAGCGCCGCAGCCGCTTCCGGCTCGACGAAGTCGAACGGCGCATCCACATCCTCGACGGACGCATGATCGCGTTTCTGCGCATCGAGGAAGTCATCCGGGTCATCCGCGAATCCGACGAACCCAAACCGGCGCTGATTTCCGCCTTCGGATTGACTGAGGTACAAGCCGAGGACATTCTCGAAATTCGCCTGCGCCAGTTGGCCCGCCTGGAAGGCTTCAGAATCGAAAAGGAACTGGCCGAACTGCGCGAGGAGCGCGACAGCCTGCAACGGCTGCTCGACAACCGCGCCGCGCAGACCCGTCTGCTGCTGAAAGAGATCGACGCCGACGCCAGGAAATTCGGCGATGCCCGCCGCACCTTGATCGAAGCCGTTGCCCCCGTCGCGCCTGCCGAAATCAGCGTACCGGACGAACCAGTCACGGTAATCGTGTCGAAAAACGGCTGGATACGTTCGCGCCAAGGCCACGGCGTCGACCCTGCGGGCATCAACTACAAGGCGGGCGATTTTCCGCTGGTCATCATCGAGACGCGCAGCACCTGGCCACTCATCGTGCTCGACACACATGGCCGCGCCTACACGATCAGGGTTCCCGACCTGCCAAGCGGACGCGGCGACGGCGTGCCCGTCTCCACCCTGGTCGATTTTCAGGATGGCGGCAAGTTCGCCCAGGTCGTGAGCGCCGAACCCGAATCCATGTGGTTCTTCGCCAACAGCGGCGGCTACGGCTTCATTTGCGCACTGACGGATGCCACCGGGCGACAACGCGCAGGCAAGGCGTTCATGACGCTCGAAGGCGTGGAAACAGTGCTTTCTCCCGTGCGGGTCGTTGGCCAGTGGATTGCCGCCGTATCGAGCGCAAGCCGGATACTGGTTTTTCCGCAAGCCGAGATGAAAGTCCAGTCCGGCGGGCGTGGCGTGATCGTCATGGCACTCGACTCGGACGAACGGCTGGTCGCCACCGCCGTCCCCGCTGACGACGCCCCACTTACCATCGAAGGTATCGGACGAGGCAACAAACCCGCCACGCTCACGCTGAGTCCTTCACAACGCACAGGTCTGCGTCACCGCCGCGCACGGCGAGGTTCGGTGCTGGCTTCAAAAATCAAGCCGGAACGGATGTTCTGATCATGCTGTAGAATCGCCCGGCCATGGCTACCATTCTCATCCTCTATTCCACTGTCGACGGTCACACTCGGACGATCTGCGAGCGAATCGGGCAGGTAATCGAAGCAGCGGGCCATGGCTTCACCCTGCAACGCATCGAAGATGTCGGCAATATCAACCCGGCGGACTTCGACAAGATCGTCATCGGCGCCAGCATCCGCTACGGCAAGCATCGCCCATCGGTATTGGAGTTCATCGAGGCCAACCGATCCCTACTCGAAAGCCGACCAAGCGCCTTCTTCTCGGTCAATATCGTTGCCAGGAAACCGGAAAAGAACCGCCCGGAAACCAACCCCTACATGCGCAAATTTCTGCGCAAAATCCGCTGGAAACCGCAACTGCTCGACGTCTTCGCCGGACGGCTCGACTACCCGAGCTACCGCCCGCTCGATCGGCTGGCGATTCGTTTCATCCTGTGGATGACCAAAGGCCCCACCGACCCGAATGCGGTGATCGAATTCACCGACTGGGCACGGGTCGAAGAATTCGCCCGACAGGTTGCCGCAATGTAAAAAAGGCCAGAACCCTTGGCGGTCTGGCCTTTTTTCAGAATTCGGTTTGGTGGGCTGTGAAGGATTCGAACCTTCGACCAACGGATTAAAAGTCCGCTGCTCTACCGACTGAGCTAACAGCCCGGAAAGGGGGGGAATGTTAGTAGGAGGCGGGGAAGAGGTCAAGGCAAACGTGGCACTTGAGCATCAACCAAGCAGTTTTTTGAGCGTATAGAGCTTCTCTAGCGCCTCGCGCGGCGAGAGTGCGTCCGGTTCGACGGCGGCAAGTTCGGTCAGAGCCGGGTGCGAGAGCGGGATTTCTTCTTCTGCCTCAGGTAGTGCGGCAAACAGGTCGATTTGTGGCCCCGCGTCGACAGCGCGGTTTTCCAGGGTGCGAAGCCTTCGGCGCGCCTCCCGGATGACCTGGGGCGGAATGCCTGCCAGCGCGGCAACTTCGATACCGTAGCTCTGGCTCGCCGGCCCCTCTTCAAGGGCGTGCAGGAATACGATACGGTGCCCGTGCTCGATGGCGTCGAGATGGACGTTGGCACACTCGGGGTATTCGGTGTTAAGCCGCGTCAATTCAAAGTAATGGGTGGCAAAGAGGCTGAGACTGCAATTTTTTTCCAGTAGGTGACGGGCGATGGCAAAGGCAAGGGCAAGGCCGTCGAAGGTGGACGTTCCCCGCCCGATTTCGTCCATCAGCACGAGGCTGTGTTCGGTGGCGCCGTGAAGGATGGCGGCGGCTTCGGTCATCTCGACCATGAAGGTAGAGCGGCCCGAGGCAAGGTCGTCGGAAGCGCCGATGCGGGTGTAAATGGCGTCCAGCGGGCCGAGTTGGGCCTGCGTGGCAGGAACGAAGCTGCCGATGTGGGCCATGAGGGCGATGAGCGCCACTTGCCGCATGAAGGTGGATTTGCCGCCCATGTTCGGGCCGGTGATGAGAAGCATGCGACGCGTGGGGGAAAGATGGGCGTCGTTGTGAATGAACTGCTCGACCTGGCGTTCCACGACGGGATGCCGCCCGCCGATGATGTGGATGCCCGGCTGGGCAGAGAACACGGGGGCAACGTAGCCGTGGCAACGCGCGGCTTCGGCGAAGGCCGCAAGGCCATCGAGCGTGGCAACGGCACGGGCAGCACGCTGGAAGGCGGGAATGGAGGGAGCGAGTTCGTCGAGTACGGCCTCGAAGAGCATTTTTTCGCGTGCAAGCGCCCGCTCCTGGGCGGATAGGGCTTTGTCCTCGAATGCCTTGAGCTCCGGCGTGATGTAACGCTCGGCATTTTTCAGGGTTTGGCGACGGCGGTAGTCGGCGGGGACTTTCGCCGTATTGGCATGACTGACTTCGATGTAGAAGCCGTGAACTTTGTTGAATTCGACC
Organism: Azoarcus sp.; assembly: GCA_031285365.1. Classification (GTDB taxonomy): domain Bacteria; phylum Pseudomonadota; class Gammaproteobacteria; order Burkholderiales; family Rhodocyclaceae; genus WRNU01. The sequence goes on along the minus strand of JAITWP010000268.1, from coordinate 596 downwards.
TTGAGGCTGGTAATGCCGGTGCGGGCGCGTTCACGCTCTTCCAGGTCGATGAGAAAGTCGCCGCAATGGGTCTGGATGGCGCGCAGTTCATCGAGTTCGGCATCGAACCCGGCGGCAATAACCCCGCCGTCGCGCACGAGGGCGGCAGGTTCCGGGGCGATGGCACGAACGAGCAGGTCGTGCGGTGCAGGAGGCAGTTCGAGATCGGCAGCAAGCTCTTCGAGCAAGTCGCTGGATGAACCCGTGAGCGCGGGAAGCAGCTCGGGCAGGCGGACGAGGCTTTCGCGTAACGCGGAAAGATCACGGGGACGGGCGTTTCTGAGGGCCACGCGCGCAGTGATGCGTTCAATATCGGCGATGCCGCCGAGGATGTGCCGGAGCGCGTCGGCGCGGGGATGGCCGTTTTGGGTGCTCTCTTCGAGCAACGCGGTCACGGCACGGTGGCGCGCGGCGGGAATGCCGGGGGCGCGCAACGGGTGATGTATGGCGTGCCGAAGCCAGCGGCTACCCATGTTGGTAACGCAGGCATCGAGCAAGGACAGCAGGGTGGGAGAGCTCTCGCCGCGCAGGGTTTCGGTGAGTTCGAGATTGCGCCG
>JAITWP010000219.1 GCA_031285365.1 Azoarcus sp. | reverse complement strand
GAGCGCAAGACTTGCGGAACTCGTCTTGAATTCGCGCGACATGCCGTCGTAGTCGGTGGAATAGCCGGAAGGCAGAATGCGCGCCGCCGTGGCGTCCATCCAGTCCAGCGCCTCACCGAGCGCGAAATCCGGGGTGAGGTTCGCGGTGATGGTCACGGCGCGGCGCTGCCCGAAATGATTAAGCTCTCGCGGGCTGACGGTTTCCTCCACAGTTACAAGGTTGGAAAGGGGAATCATTTGCCCTCCCTTGCCGCGCACGAAAATATCATGAATATCACGCGGTTCAACACGGCCATCGGCCTTGATCTGGACGATGACATCGTACTGTTCGGCATTTTGTTTGTAGCGCGTTACCTGACGGCCTCCAAGCATGGTTTCCAGCGTCTGGGCAATGACGGCGATGGAGATACCAAGATCGGCGGCCTTATCACGATCGACAAACACGGCCAGTTCCGGCTTGGTAAGTTGAAGATCCGTATCGGGCGAAACGATCCCCGGATGGGCGCGCATGGCTTCCAGCATCTCATCGGTAAAGCGGGAAAGTTCCTCCCACGATCCGGACGAGGTGATGACGAAGCTCACGGGGCGTACTCGCGGACTCTGCCCAAAGGCAGCGGGAAGCACCGGAAAGGCATTGATGCCGGCGATCTTCTGCAAACGAGGCTGCATTTCAGCGGAAATCTCCCTGGTCTTGCGGCTGCGTTCCGACCAGTCGATAAAGCTCACAAAAGCGCGTCCCTGCGAGACGGTGGGCGATCCGGTCATGACCTGGTAGCCTGAAACATCGGCAGTGTCGGCGAAGATATTGCTTATTTCCTCTGAATAGCGCGTCATGTAGTCAATGGTGGCCCCTTCCGGCCCCCGGAATTGCACCATGATTCGGCCGCGATCCTCTATCGGCGAGAGTTCCGACTTGAGCTGCCAGAACAGTAACACGCTCAGCCCCGCAAGAGCCGCAAAAGCCAGCATGACCACCCACCGCATACCCAGCATTTTCACAAGGGACCGGCGATAGGCCGCAATGAGCCGGACGAGAAAGCGTTCAATGGCGTTATAGATGACGCCATGCTTGCTATCGTGGCGCAACATGCGCGAACACATCATCGGGGAGAGCGTGAGCGCGACGAACCCGGAAACGAGTACCGCGCCGGCAAGGGTGAGGGCGAATTCGGCGAAGAGTTTTCCGGTTCTGCCCGTCATAAAAGCCACGGGCGTATAGACGGCGGCCAGAGTAATAGTCATCGTCACAATGGCGAAGCCGATTTCCCGCGCCCCTTTGAACGCGGCCTCCAAGCGGGACATGCCGCCCTCAATATAGCGGTATATATTCTCCAGCATCACGATGGCATCGTCCACCACCAGCCCGATGGCCAACACAAGGGCCAGCAGGGTCAGAGTGTTGACCGAAAAGCCAAAGACGAACATCAACGCAAAAGCCCCTATCAGAGACACGGGAATCGTCACCAGGGGGATCAGCATGGCGCGCCAGCTGCGCAGGAAGAACAGGCAAACGATGGCCACCAGCAGTACAGCCTCCCAGATGGCGGTGAACACCGCCTCAATGGAGCGCTCAATGAAAACTGTCGAGTCGTTAGTGATGGTCATTTTCATGCCTTCCGGCAGTTCCACTTCCAGTTCGGGCAGCATCTTGACCAGGGCGCGTTTGAGATCGAGGGGATTGGCGGTAGATTGCTTGATGAGGCCGATGGATACCGCAGGACGCCCCATGAAACGCACAACGCTGCGCTCACTGACGGCGGCCACTTCCACCCAGCCCACATCGCGGATGCGTACCGGATAGCCGCCGGGGGCGGCGGCCTCGCGCACGACCACCGCCCCAAACTCGGCGGGTTCGGTCAGGTTGGTGTGGGCTACGACCTCAAATTCACGTTCACGGCTCTCGATCCGGCCGGCTGGCAATTCAATGTTCTGCCGCGCAACGGCGTCCACCACGTCCTGCGGAGTCAGGTTGCGGCTTGCAAGCCTGGCACGGTCGAGCCAGATACGCATCGAGTAGCGGCGCTCGCCAAATACCCGCGCATCCGCAGCGCCCGGCAGGGTTTGCAGCCGGGGCTTGATGATCCGGTTGGCGAAGTCGCTCATTTCCAGCGGATCATGCCGGTCGGAGGAAAAAGCGATCCAGATGATCGGATTGGCGTCAGCCTCAACCTTGGCAATCACCGGCTCGTCAATATCGTCGGGCAACCGCTGCCGCACCCGGGAGACGCGGTCGCGCACATCGCTGGCGGCGCTGTCCGCATCACGCTCAATGCGAAAACGCACCGTGATCTGGCTGCTCTCGGAACGGCTGATGGAAGAGATCACATCCACCCCTTCGATTCCGGCCAGTGAATCTTCCAGGGGCTTGGTTACCTGAGACTCGATGATTTCGGGGCTGGCTCCGGTGTAGGAGGTACTGACGGTGACTATGGGTTCATCAATGTTGGGATATTCGCGCACCGTCAGCCTTGAAAAAGCCATTAGCCCGATGAGAAGCACTATCAGCGACAGTACAGTGGCAAATACGGGACGCCGGATACAAAGTTCGGAAACATTCATGACATCCCGCCCCGCTTAATCTTTAACGGTGGAAAGAGTCTCAGACTCAGGATCAGTAATATCCACCCTTGTTACCTGCACCGGTACGCCGTCACGCAGCTTGAACTGACCGGCAACGACGACCAGATCACCGGACGCGAGTCCTTCGATGATTTCAACCTCCGCCGTGCGGCGTATGCCGGTTTTGACTCCTGTACGGTATGCAGTCCCATCTCTGACCAGAAATACATATTGCGTCTGTCCCGGCGCGGGAATCAAGGCAGATTCCGGTATCAGCATCACATTATCACGCCGCTCGACGATCAGGCGCACACGAGCAAACACACCGGGCCGCAGCCGCCCCTCGTCGTTAATAAGACGGGCGCGCAGCAGCACCACCCGCCCGTCGGCATCTACAAGAGGGTCAATCGCCTCTATCTCTGCCGGGAAAACCACATTTGGCGCGACATCGCTTGTCACTTCCAGTTTTTGCCCCACCCTCAGACGGGAGAGATAAAGTTCGGGAAGACGAAAATCAAGTTTGAGAACGGCGATGTCTTCGATATTGATAAGGGCATCACCCTCGCGGACATAATCGCCGACATTTACCTTACGAATACCGACAATGCCGTCGAAAGGAGCGCGGATACGGGTACGGTCCAGCCGCGCTTGGGTGAGAGCGGCATTGGCGCGCGCCACCTCAAGACGAGAAATGACTTCGTCGCGGGCGCTGGCACTTACAAACTGGCGCGTAAACAAATCCTCAACCCGATTGGCGTTGGCCTCGGCCAGTAACAGCTCCGCCCGCGCCTGCCGCGCCTCGGCAGATTGCACAGCGGCATCCAGTTCCACCATTACATCCCCTTTACGCACGGCTGCGCCGTCACGAAAACGAATCGCCGCCACCCGCCCGGCCACTTCCGGGCGCAGAATGACCGATCCTTTGGAAACCAGCGTTCCCACCGCCGAAACGTCGTCAACAATTTCCCGCACCGTTATTTCTACCGCTTCCACCTGCGCCGCAGGACGGGATGCCTCTGCTCCCGCCTTAAGAGGAGATGTTGACGGCGTGCGATTGGCACGCCAGGCGAC
>JAITWP010000207.1 GCA_031285365.1 Azoarcus sp. | reverse complement strand
ATCTTAGATGAATATGATGCTATTGAGCCACAGGATATTGTGCCTGTGCCTGATGGTTCATTCGTCATGCAGGGCGCAATGAAATTGATAAAAATTCAAGAGCATTTTGATGTGGCTTTACCTATTGATGAATACGAAACTCTTAGTGGTTTTTTAATCGGCCAATTACGCCGTATACCGACAGAGGACGAAAAACCTAAATTAGAATACAACGGACTTTCGTTCAAGGTTGAAAAGGTACAAGATAAACGAATAGTCACAGTAGAAGTTTCCGTTTGCAATAGTGGGTCAGGGTGATGCGTCTTCGCGTTCTCCGTCCATGATCCGCATGGACAGATCAAGCGCCTTCACGTTCTTGGTCAGGCTGCCGATGGAAATGCGATTGACGCCCGTATCGGCAACGGCGCGCACGTTTTCAAGATCGATCCCGCCAGAGGCTTCGAGCACGGCACGTCCGGCGGTGACTTTCACGGCTTCCTTCATCTCATCCAGACTCATGTTGTCGAGCAGGATCATGCTGGCTCCGGCTTTGAGTGCCATCCTTAACTCGTTGATGCTCTCGACCTCGACCTCGATGAGAACTCCTGGCGGCGAGATGGCCTGTGCCGCCTTGAGTGCCTTGGAAACTCCGCCTGCGGCAATGATATGGTTTTCCTTTATCAGGATGCCGTCGTAGAGACCCGTACGGTGATTGAGCCCGCCTCCGACCGTGACCGCGTACTTCTGCGCCAACCGCAACCCCGGCAGGGTTTTGCGTGTATCGACGATCCGGGCTTTCGTGCCGGCAACCGCGTCTACGTAACGGCGGGTAAGCGTAGCAACGGCCGAGAGCAACTGCAGAAAATTGAGCGCAGTACGCTCGCCGGTAAGCAGGACACGCGCAGGAGCGAACACGTCGCACAGCGGCTGACCGGGTGAGATGAAATCGCCCTCCCGCACATGCCAGTGCACCGTCACCGCCGACGAAAGCGCAGCAAAAGTGGCATCAAACCAAGCCGTACCGCACACAACGGCTGCCTCGCGGACAACGACCGTGGCACGAGCTTGTCTGCGGGAAGGAACAAGAAGTGCCGTCAAGTCGCCGCTGCCGACATCCTCGGCAAGCGCGGCGGCAACATTGCGACCGATTTCGATCCGGAGGCGATCATTGAGCATGGTTGCTACCACTACCCACGCTACGCCACCCGATAGATGCGCAGATCGAAACTCTTGCCCCCCAGCGCATCAGCCATTGGCTTCAATTTGTGGACGACCGAATTTTTTTCCACGACGAAAATGGGGTTGTCATCGCTCAACGTCCCCACGGGGGCAACCAGACGAACCGCCCCGCCAGGGCGTACCGGATCGCAGACGCACAATTCGCGCGAACGGTGACCATCGTCTATGCGTGCCACCTCAGGATTAGCTGACAAGGTGGCGATTCCGATTTCGACATGCGATTTCGATGTACGGAGCCGCCGCACGACCCCGATATGCCACCGAGTCCCTTCTTCAGGGCAAAACGCGACCAGATCTCCCGCCACTGGCACGCTGACCTTGATGTTGCGCGGGGTGATCGCTCCCACTCCGCCAAGGCTCATATCGGTGATGTGCCAGGCTCCCGTTCCTACGGCAACGGCTTCCGTCGCGTCATCGTTCAAAAGATTCATAGTGTGCTCGTAGCCGCGCACCATGCTCAGACGAGCGTTGAGGGGATAACGCCGGTGACGCCGCAACGGAGGATTGAACGACCACTGTCGCCGCAGATGCACTACAGCAGCATGCAGATCCTTTGCATCCATGTGTTCGAAGCCATCGGGCGTCTGACCATGGGTAAGGCTGCTGTGAATATCGGAAAGTCTCTCCGCCGCTTCCGTGGTCACGAACCACCAGCCCGTAAAGGATGCCGGGTTCGTTACCCGCATGGGGATCCCACGCTGCGCCACATCGATCCCGTAAAGCGCACCTTCTTCATGGTCGCGCCTCATGTATAAATCCGGCAACAACTGCGCTATCAAGCGTCCAATGGCAAATCCCGCTTTCAGGGTCTGCTGATCCAGCGCCGCAGCGTGATAGGCAATTGCCCGCAGGTATTCGCGCCCCACTGCTTCACTCGCTCCCCGCATCTGCTGCGCTTCTTCACCATAGGTCGAGGCAAACAGATCCCCGAGCCAGGCCCACAGCTTGATATCCGATGTATGGCGGTTGACGAGATCCCACCTGATCGCCTCGGCTCCGGCCCGGGCCAGCACGAACGAGGGGATACTGCCTGGTTCGGTCTGATCAGCGGCTCGCAGAGCTTCGAGGAAGTCGCGCATGGACTGGCACACCGCCGCCGACCAACGAAACCGATCCGATCCGATTTCCTGGTTCGGACAAAGGGTCTCAAGGGTATCGAGAAATTTTTCCAGGGCACGCACCGCTCGATCCGCCAGGGAGAGCATGGGATCCCCAACACGCAGAGTCGCGATATACGTCTTCGCCGTGGAAACGATCCCGGCGACACGATCAATGCCTTTATCATCTTTTTCGATGGAAATCCTGAAATCCTGATCAGGATGAACATTCGGTTCAACCATTTCTTACTCCAACTCCACGCGATAGAATCTATCGTTTTCAACAAACTCCGACCCCACCAAGAACCACCGTGAAACAGTATCTAGACCTGATGCGCCATGTCCTGGAACACGGCGACGAAAAAACGGACCGCACCGGAACCGGCACGCTTTCCGTTTTTGCCTACCAGATGCGATTTTCGCTCCGCAACGAGTTTCCGTTGCTGACCACCAAGAAGCTGCATATTCGCTCGATCATCCACGAGTTGCTATGGTTCCTGCAGGGTGACACCAATGTCCATTATCTCAAGGAAAACGGGGTGTCGATATGGGACGAATGGGCAGATGAAACCGGAGAATTGGGCCCTGTTTATGGTAAGCAGTGGCGGCGCTGGGAATGCTCCGACGGACGTACTGTCGATCAGATTAGCACGCTCGTCGACAATCTGAAAAACCGTCCGGACTCTCGCCGTCACCTCGTCACAGCCTGGAATCCCGGCGAAATCGACCGCATGGCCTTGCCGCCCTGTCACGCGCTGTTCCAGTTCTATGTAGCAGACGGAAAGTTGTCGTGCCAACTCTACCAGCGCAGCGCGGATGTCTTCCTCGGAGTACCGTTCAATATCGCCTCATACGCCCTGCTCACGCTGATGCTGGCACAGGTATGCGGCTATCAGCCGGGCGAGTTCATCTGGACGGGTGGAGATTGCCACCTGTACCTCAACCATCTCGATCAGGCCCGCGAACAGCTCTCACGCGAGCTACGCCCGCTTCCTGTCATGCGGCTCAACCCGGTGATCGATGACATCTTCGCCTTCCGCTTTGAAGATTTCACCCTGAGCGACTACGACCCGCATCCTCACATCAAGGCCGCCGTCGCCGTATGAGTACCACGAGCGCCCCGCCCCGCCCTGAAATCGTCCTCATCGCCGCAGTGGCCCGAAACGGGATCATCGGCCGCGACAACGCCCTGCCGTGGCGGCTGAAAGCCGACCTTGCCCGTTTTCGCGCAGTGACGATGGGACATCCGGTACTGATGGGCCGCAAGACCTGGGAATCGCTCGCAAAGCCCCTGCCGGGTCGCCGCAATATCGTACTCACGCGGCAACCCGGTTACCAGGCGCAGGGGGCTGAAGTTTTTGCTTCGCTTGGCCGAGCACTGGCCGCCCTCGAAGGCAGCGAGCGCGTGTTCGTGATTGGCGGAGCCGAGATCTACCGCATCCTGCTGCAAAAAGCAGACATCCTGCTTCTGTCCGAAGTTGCTGCTGATGTGCCGGGCGATACCTCTTTTCCGGATTTTGATCGCGCGCGCTTCAGGGAAACTGCCCGCACAACTCACGCTGCCGACGCGGATAACGAGTACGCGGTCGATTTCGTAGAATATCGGCGCGACACTTCTTGACTACTGGACAGCAACCATCTCCGCAGCCGCGCGGTAGTGCTTCTGTTCATCCTCGCTTCTGTCGAGACGCTTGAACAGGTTGGCCAGCGCCAGATGGGTTTCGACTTCCGGCTGCCATCTCAGTGAAAGCTCAAAGTACTCCACGGCCTTGCCCCACAACTGCGATTCCTCGCACAG
>JAITWP010000188.1 GCA_031285365.1 Azoarcus sp. | reverse complement strand
CTTGGCCTCAATAATACTGATCTTCTTGAATTCCTGCAGCGGGCGCGTGCCCGAGCGTGCAGTGGCATAGTGATTGGTCAGGCCGTGGAGGTAGCGGAAAGTGCCCGGCGGGGGATACTTCACCGTGTCGTCATTGATCTCGAGGTCGGCCAGGAAATTGTCGCCGGGGCCGGGATTGAGATAGAGATCGCCGTGCTCGGGGATGTCGCCACCTGATCCAAGATGATCGCCCACGCCCCGGATCACCAGCACCTTCACGTCATCGTCAATGTTGGCCTTGTGGACGAACTCGCCGAACAGCAGGCGCATGCCAATGGTCGTGGTGTTGTGCTTGTCGGGCCGATCGATGGTGATCGTCGCGATCTTCGTCTCCGGATCCTTTTCATAGCGGATCCACTGCGCCGATTCCTTCTTCAGTTCCTCTGCCGTTGCCATACTTAGCTCCATGTTTTGCATTTGTGAGACCCCTCGCGGCTAGCAAAGGGATTGCCCACCGCTTGCACAGCTGGCGCCATCACTCTGTCAATTGCTGCAACGTTGTCCGCCGTCAGGGCCTTCGCAGATACGCGTCGCTCCGGCGAAGGCCCTTGGTCCGGCTTACTTGGGGAAGTCGGGGATGTTGTACCAATAGAGGATGATGGCGCTGATCTTGCCGCCGCGGAACTCGAACTTCTCCATGACAATCCCGCTCATATCCTTGCCGGTGCCGTTCTGGATCATCTTGCAGTCGAGTTCGACCCAAAGGTGATCGGGATTGGCCGTCATGTAGGTATGAAGCGTTTCGATGGCAGTGGTCTTGTGGCTTACCAAGGGGATTTTATCCCAGCACTCCTTGAAACCGTCGAGCCCGACATAGACGCCGCCAAAGGGAAGCTTGTCGGGCTCGCGCAGCTCGACGTCGTCGGTGACGTACTTTGCCATCTCATCCCAGTCGTTCTCGAACAGGGCTGCGACAAACTTCTGCTTAGCGTCGAGGTTGATTCGGTGCTGTTCGGTCCATTCGAACATGCCGTTGCCTTGGGACACCATCACGTCGCTGTTGCTCATTGTCTCGTTCCTTCGGTTGTGGATTCCAAAAAATGTGGGCTGTCAGGCGCTACTGACGGTCAATCGGTGGATGAATCGCCATGACGCTGCCATTGCCGTCGGCGCCTACGTAGAGAGTGCCGTCTTCACCTGCCGCCAAGCCGGCGAAAGAGACCATGGGGCCTGAGAACTCGCCAGCCGGGCCAAGGTACTTTCGCGGGCCGGATGGTGCCCCCACAGGGAGTCCGGAAACGATCGTTCTGCGTGCGCCGGTGTCGAGGTCTGCTTCGACGAGCTCGCGCGTTGTGACGTCGATGACGTACAGCTTGCTTCCGCGTATGGCCAAGCCCTCTGGAAGTTTCAGGCCGTCGATCACGGCTTCTGCCTTGCCGCCCCTCAGCCGGACCACGCGGCCAGCGCCGCTCTCGCTGACGTAGACTTTGCCGTCGCTTCCGATCGCAACCCCTGTAGGATTATCGAGGCCGCTGGCGGCTATGGAAATCTCTCCCCTATCGAGTTCCAGCACCCGGCCGGTGCCGGACTCAGCAAAGACCAAGGTACCGCCAGGAGCTACGGCAATGCTCATCAGCTTGTCGTAACCACTCGCGAGAAGCTCATTATCCTGGCTGGCCGGGTTCCATCGTCGGACTTCGCCGATCGATGTGGTGACGAACCATTCGCCATTGCCTGCTGCTGCGGCTCCACGATGGAAACCGGGGTAGCCGGGGGTGAAGATCATGCCCACTAGGCCCAGTTTGCCGCCAGGTGGCCTAACATAGGCATAGCTCCCGTCGGCGACGTAAACCGAACCATCTGCCGCGGCGGCGACCCCCATCGGCCACAGCAATCCCTTGGGGTTGAGTTCCCGCAATTCGCCGGGGGCTAGTATCTCGTGAATCGAACCCGTCATGTGCGAGACGAACAAGCGGTCCCCCACGAAAGTGGAGTTATCGAGTCCGGGGCCGATGTCGGCAAGGAGCGTGCGCTCGCCACTGCGCGGATCGATGCGGAGAACCTGGCCGCGGCCCACCTGCGTGGAAATAATGCAGCCTTTGCTGTCGAATATGACCGAGTCCGGCACGCCGAGGTCCCCAACCACGACTTCGCATTCGCTTCCGTCCAGGTTGACCCGCCAGATCTCGTTCGTTTCCATAACCGGGAAATAGAGCTTTCCGTCAGGACCGACTTCGAAGGCGTTGGTCATCGGCACGTGATCAACGATAATCCTTGGAGCGCCGCCGTTGCGATCCAACTCCATGATGCGTGCGTCGTGGCGGCATTCGCCCGCTATAAGGTGCCCTTGATGGTAGGTGATCGGATTGGCGCCGATGACATCGCCCTGCAGAATTCGGGTGGCGCCATTCGCCTCGCGGACGCTGACCCGGCTTTCCGTAAATTCGGTCACATAAAGGTTACCCGCGTCATCAAAGACCAGGTCATCGGGCCCGATGATGTCGCCTCCGACCGTTTCGAGATGTTCGATTTCGCAGCTGTCGATGTCGATGGCGCTGACACGGCAACCGGTGAGCTGCGCGACATATATCCGGCCGTCGGCACCGGCACGAATGCCGTTGGCTCCATAAAGTCGGCCTGGGTTGAGCAGGTATTCAACACTCCAGCCACTGCGAACCTCAAGTTCGCTTGGTCCGAAGCGAT
>JAITWP010000179.1 GCA_031285365.1 Azoarcus sp. | reverse complement strand
CGCCGACATGGAAAACCGGGTCATGAGCATGCGCTATCGGCAGGTACCCGATTCTCCGGATTTTGGCTACGTGCGCGCGCGCCTGCGCGTGCAGTCGCTATCGGGCGCCGAAGCGGTACGGACGTTTGCGGGATTGCTCGCGGGCAGCCCGGATGATGTGGCGCTACGTTACGGATTGGCATATGCGCAGTTTCGGATCGGGCATCTGGAGGATGCTGCGCGCACGCTCGATGAATTGCACCGCCGCGCCAAGCCTTCATCTTTCATTGCCATACTCTCGGGCGAATTGGCGTTGGCCCGTCGTGATACCGATGCGGCAGTTAAAATGCTTTCTGCCGCCTGCAAGACTTTTCCGGATAGCATGAGCGCCATCTATGCCCTGGGCAATGCGCAGATTGTCGGTGGGCGTGCGCAGGACGCAGAACGGGGCATACGTCGGGTGCTCGTTGGGCGCAGCAGCGACATACGGCTGTGGGGGTTGCTGGCGCGTGCCAACGAGTCTCTGGGCAGGCACACGGCAAAACATCGCGCCCAGGCGGAGGTTTATGTTTTACAGGGTGCCTATCGTGGTGCAGTCGAGCAACTGGAACTGGCCCAGCGCGTCAAGGATGGTGATTTTTACGAATTATCCGCAGTCGATGCCCGCCTGCGTGAAATCCGCAGCCGTGCGGACGAGGAAAAGAAGCGGTCAAGACAACAGCGGTAAGATGAACGCCGATGATGGAGAAGGAAGGAAATGGAATTTGACAAGGAAGTCGATGCCCGCGGGCTGAGTTGCCCGCTGCCGGTTCTGAGGCTCAAGAAAGCCCTGGCCGAGATGTCCGGCGGGCAAGTCGTGCGCGCACTTACCACCGACCCCGCATCGGTCAAGGATTTTGAAGCCTTCACCCGCCAGACGGGCCACGAGTTGTTGCATCAGGAAGAAATGCCGGACAACACGTTCGAGTTTTTCGTCAGGCGCAAGTAAAAAAGGGAAATAGGGGCTTCAGGGGGTTCCCCTTTCGACCGGCAAGATCTCGGCGGGTGTTCCCGCCTGATATGCCGTGTCGCCCCCGGTAATGGTCCAACTCACCAGTTCGGAGGAAAGCCGGTCGGCAGCTCGACCAAAAGCCGCGACGACGGCAGGAATCGAACTGTCCTCGGCGGCTTCCCGCGCCTCGAACGCACGACTGGCAACGATACGGCGGCTGGTGGTGTCGATCAGACGGGTATCGAACTTGACGACGGCGACCGGTGGTTTGTCGTCCTGCTGGTATTCACTGTGAAAGGCGCTGAGTTCGCTGCCGAGTTCATAGTCGGCGAAAGTGCGCATCTCTTCGATGGACAAGGCACCCACACGCCCATCCGTTCTGAAGGCATTGAACAGGCGGTTACGCATCAGAAGCGCGGCGGGTTCATGCCAACTTGCACCTTTATAGACGCTTAACCGATTGGGTTCCGGCATGACGAGGATGCGCTGTCCGAGCAGTTGCCCATTCGATTCCGGTCGGGCGATGCGCAACGACCAGGGGCGCAGGGCTCTGTCGGCGCGATCCAATGCGTCGCTCGATGCAGGCAACAGGTAGACGTCTACGGCATCTGGCACGGGCAGGATCGTACAGGCTGAAAACGCCAGAACACAGGACGCATGAAGTGTGAATATGCGAAAAGCTCGGAGAGCAGGGCGGAGGAGGCGTTGGAAGGTCACGGTTTGAACTCCCGTGTAGGTTCACGACCAAGGAGATAATCAGTGGGGCGCTCTTCAAGGCGGCGGGTAATGATGCGCAGGGACGCGAGGGTGGCACGCAGTTCGGATAAGGCAGGGCCGAGTTCGGCCAGGGATTTGAGACCTGTGTCGAGCGGGGCGCTGTTGTTGGTGAGCAGTTTGTCGATGTTTTGCGTGGTGCGTTCGAGCGCCTCCATTGAATGCTGTGCGCTGGTGAGCGCGCTTTCTCCCGGTCCGTCAATCAGGCGGTTGGTGCTTTGTATCAATAGCGAGGCTTCGGCAAGTACCTCGTTGGCCTGTACGCTGGCTCGGGAAAGCTGGGTCAATATCTGGCGCATGTCCTCACGGCCGTCGACGAGCGTGCCTGTGGCGAGTTCGAGATTACCCAGTATGCGCTCGATGTGGGTGAGATTGCGTTCGGAAAGTAGCGCCTTTATCTGTGCCAATGCATCATTGGCGCTGTAAATCACATTTTCGCTGCCGTCGAGCAAGTTGCTCAATGAAGAGCGTTCCGCGGGAATTACCAGGATTTCATTGAGACTCGGCTTCAGGCGTTCTCCCCTGCCTTCGGAGAGGCGAATCGTCGACACGCCGGTAATGGACGTCGTGACCAGTCGTGCATGGGTATCGGCATAAATCGGTACGTCGGCGTCGACGCGGATGCGGGCGCGTACCCGGCGCGGGTTGGCGGGGTCGAGCCGCAAATCGTTGATCGTGCCAATCCGGATACCCTTGAATTCCACCGTGCCGCCTTTCGAGAGACCCGTGACGGCTTCGTCAAAAAACACATCATAGGTTTCGGTGCGGCCTCCATTGGAACCTGCGCCCATCCACAGGGCGAAGGCGAGCGCCGCTCCTGCCATGAAAACGGTAAAAAGGCCGATCAACAGGTTGTGTGCTCGGGTTTCCATGCAAAGCTTCCTCTTTATGACACACGATCACGCGCTGCCTGCGCGGCGCGACCGCGCGGACCGTGAAAATACTCCTGTATCCATGCGTCGTCGATGGCGGCGACTATTTCCAGCCGGTCGTTGACCAATACGCGCCTGTTTGCCAGCACTGCAATTCGGTCGGCAGTGGTGTAGAGCGTATCCAGATCGTGCGTAACCAGGAAAACGGTCAGTCCCAGAGCGCCGCGCAAGGTCAGTATCAGTTGGTCGAACGCTGCTGCGCCGATAGGATCCAGCCCGGCAGTGGGTTCATCGAGAAAAAGGATATCAGGGTCGAGCGCCAGGGCGCGGGCAAGTGCCGCGCGTTTTATCATGCCGCCCGAAAGCTCCATGGGCAGTTTGTTGCCCGCATCGGCAGGCAAACCCGCCAGCGCGATCTTGAGCGTGGCCAGTTGCATGGCCTCGGCGGCGGGCAGGCGGGCATGCTCAATCAGGGACAGGGCGACGTTTTCCAGCACCGTAAGGGAAGAGAAAAGCGCCCCCTGCTGGAACAGCACTCCGACGCGCTTTGCCAGGGGGGAGGTGTTCTGCATTCCGGGCGCGTACACATTCTGCCCAAACAGAAGTACCGAACCGGCAGCCGGGCGATTCAAGCCAATGAGTGTGCGCAGCAGCACCGATTTGCCCGTACCCGAACCACCGACCACGGCGAGCACTTCGCCGCGTCGCACATCCAGGTCGAGTCCTTCATGTACTGTCTGCGGCCCGAAGCAATTACGCACTCCGCGTGCCTGCGCGACGATCTCGAAGTGACCATTCGGCTGTGCCACGCTCACCAGCCCATCTCCATGAAGAACAGCGCCGCGATGGCATTGACCACGATTACCGTGAAGATCGACTGCACCACCGCTGAGGTCGTATGTTCGCCAACCGATTGTGCGCTGCCGCTGACCCGGAAACCTTCCAGACAGCCGATGGAGGCGATCAGGAAAGCAAATACCGGGGCCTTTCCGATGCCAACAAAGAAATGTCGTGGGTCGATGTTGGCGTCGAGCAGCGAAAGAAACATCGCTGGCGAAATGCTCAGGTGTAGCGCGCAAACGGTCATGCCTCCCACGATACCGCAGATCATGGCGATGAACGTGAGAATCGGCAGCGCCAGCACCATGGCCAGCACCCTCGGGAGCACCAGCCATTCCACCGGATCGAGGCCGATTACACGGAGCGCGTCGATTTCTTCATTGGCACGCATTGAACCAATCTGGGCTGCGAAGGCACTGGAGGTACGCCCGGCAACCAGAATGGCCGCAAGAAACACCCCGAATTCCCGCAGGAAGGCATACGCAACCAGATCGACCGTATAAATCGTCGTCCCGAACTCCGCCAACACCGTTGCGCCAAGAAAAGCGACTACCGCGCCGACGAGAAAAGACAGCAGAGCCACGATGGGCACGGCATTGAAGCCGATTTGCTCCATTTGGGCGATGGTGGCTGCCACACGCCATCGCCGGGGTCGACAGGCTGTGCATGCCAGCTTTTCGAGCGTGAGTCCGATAAAACCGAGCAGGCCTACCAAGTGATCCCGGAATGCGTATGTCGCTTTGCCGATGTGTTCGAGCACATCGCCAAATTGGTATCGCCTTTGTGGCGGCATGCCGGATACGGCGAACGAGGATGCCACCGTCTCCAGCAACGTGCGCTGTTCCGCCGTGAGCGCGGCATTGGTGAGCGTGCCTTTCAGTCTTTCCGCGCCAACGAGTTCACACAGCAGGCGCGCACCGGCGGTGTCCAGCGCCGTAAGAGAGGAGAAGTCGATTTCCATCCCCGGCCCGACCCGACCGCGCAGATCGGTAACCCGTGGCGTAAGCGCCTGGTAATGGGAAAGTGTCCATGCGCCACCGACACACAGGCTGGGCATGTCTCCGTTGTCACGCAGTTCGAGGCGGGCATCGTCGGATGCGTTCATTAACGCAAGCATACATGAATGGAGAGCAGTGATCGAATGATCTTGCGCGGAAATTGTGGAGTTTCAAGCCTCCTGGCTTATAGGTGAATATTGTTTTGGCCTGCTTGAATAACTGCCCCTTTATTTTGAATATTTTAAAAAGTTATTTAAAAAGTCTATTCAAAAGGAGCAAAATAAATGTATTTACTATTCATCACAAATAGTTGCTTTTAAGTTGCCTATGATGGTACTATCTGCAACAGCTTTAATGCGAGAGATTTATGGGAAAGTCTCACTTATAAGTAAGTAGTTTTACTATGTTTTTCTTGTTTTAAAGGGTGTCGCCAATACGGCATCCGCGTAATATTTTTATTATTTTTCGGAGAAAATCATGCGTTTGTGTACCGTGAAATCAATTTGTGCTATTGCGCTACTGGGAGTTGCCAGCGCCGGAGTGAACGCCGATGTCATTCGCGTCACAGAGAGTAATTTCCTGCCTGGCTCTGGCATGATCACCTTCAGTGAGTTTCCTCTCTCCACCTCGAATCCTGTGTATTCGCCAGCCGATTATGGCGGGGAATCGGGTTATCCCACCGTCAGTTTTGGCGGATATTTTCTGGGACAGAGTCTGAGCGCGACGCCATCCATCGATTGCCCCGGTGCGTCCGCGACCGCTTGCATCGTCGGAACACCTATCGGCCCCTTGAGCCTCGATCCGAATTCTCCATCCACGAGCATCAGGAGAGACACTGGCGTCCCGAACAGCCCTGTCCTGTCTGGTTCGCCGTCGTTCGACGGCCCTATTGCCATTCTGTTCGACGTGGATGTTGCCGCTGTCGGTTTCGACGCGGGATATTTTGATGCAATAGGCGGCACGGGCATTACCGCATTCGCGCGAGATGGAACGATTCTCGGCACGGTAGTGAATACAGGGATCGGCATTGAATTTCTCGGTCTCGTCACCGCCGATCAAAGCGATATGATCGCGGGGGTTTTCCTTGATCTCGTTGGTGCAGAACCCTACGGGTTCGCCATTGACAGTCTGCGTTTCGGGTTCAGAGACGCAGTCATGATCCCCGAACCCGAAACCTGGGCCATGCTTTTGGCGGGTCTCGCCGTTGTGGGCGTGGCCGCGAAGCGCCGCCGCCGCAAGGGGTGAGTTGAGGTTTTTCTCCTGTACAGGGACATAAAAAACGGGGACGCAAGTCCCCATTTTTGTTTCAACCCTCTAACCGCGCCAGTTGAGGCCGCAGTGTCAGGCTGTTATTATTCCCACATCATTTCTATTATTTCGTTAGAATGCTCCTGCGGGGCAAGAGAAAGGCCCCGCTAGCACCGGGGCCTTCCTAACCACGCTCCGCAAAGGGGGTGGTTCATGTGAAGCTAACTTGTGCTCGTCGTCGTTGGCGACGCCGAATCGTTAGAACGATCCGTTTGGTCATAATAATGATTCTGCTGTTCTACAGCAAGCGTCTGATGTAGTGCCTTGCGGCACTTTGTTGTACCC
>JAITWP010000170.1 GCA_031285365.1 Azoarcus sp. | reverse complement strand
ACGGCATCGCACCCTCTCTGAAAAATGCTCTGCCGCTATCTTAAAAGCGTTACCTATGTCTACAGACAACCGTTACCTATGTCACCCGGCCGAACACGAAGCGATACCCATCCTACGCGGGCTGCTTTTAGTGCTCCAGGGACTGCCTGTTGTCATGGGAAATATAGAAATGGGTTTTTATAATGTTGTGACTATATTCCAAACAAAATTCGATGTACAGATAACATAAAAAAATGGCATGTAGCGCGTATCAGTCGCGCCGGACGATAAAAGGCCGAAAACCCATCTGTTCTTCAATCCATCCCGCTACCGTGCGCGCTTCAGTGGCCGAGACGTAAGGTCCTGCATAAATACGAAAATAACCGCCCTCAGCCACCATCTCGGTTTTCACCCTCGGATCTGCGGCCTGCGCTGAAACCCTAGATCGAAAACTTTCAGCGTTTTCGCGCGAAGCAAATACACCAAGCTGCAAGAACAGGCGTTGCTCACCCGGAACGGTTTCAGTACCGGATGTCGCCCCGGCATCAAAACCGGGAGTTTCCTGGAGCGGCTCAGGGGAACTTTCAACTCTATCGACGCCTGTCCCGTTCGGCTCGTCACTCATTGCAGGAAGTGTGGGCGACACGTATTTCTTGTCGTGCACGGGTGCGGTGTTACTCGCTCTTGCCCCAGAAGGGTTATTACTTGGCATAGATTCCGAAACCAGAGCCCTGTCGCCGGGCAGAATCTGCTCAACTTCGACTCTCGCGCTGCCTTTGCTGATGAAATCGAGCTTTGAGGCCGCAGCGTAGGAAAGGTCAATGATCCTTCCGTGCAGGAAAGGCCCTCGATCATTGATCCGCACGACGACCGAACGGCCATTAGTGAGTGAGGTGACTCGGGCGTAGCTTGGAATCGGTAATGTGGGATGCGCGGCGGTCATCGCATACATGTTGTATTTTTCGCCGCTGGCAGTGGGGCGACCGTGAAAGCGGCGACCATACCAGCTTGCTACGCCACTCTGTTTGAAAGGTTCCACGCGGGTACGAGGGGTATATGTCTTGCCGTGTACGCGGTAGGGCTTGTTGTTGCGGGTGCTGAGGGGCTCCGCGCGTGGTGCAGCATCAGGAACTTTTACCAGTTCCTTTGGTGAGAGGCTGCCAGGACCGTCGTCCTTGTAATACCCACCACCACGTTTTTGTTCCAATGGAGCACGTTCCAATGGAGCGCGTTCCGATGGGGCACGCTGCGGCGGAGTGCGGGAAGTCGTCGTACCGCAGGCCACCAGCACCGAAACTGCGACGACCACCCCCAGGGCGCGCAGCATCCGGCTCCCGGCACGCATCACCGTACCTCCCTAACGTTCCTGGACGTTACGGCGAGCTCCCATCAGGATGCCGATGCCCAGACAAAGCGTTACAACGGCAGTTCCACCATAGCTGATGAACGGCAAGGGGATGCCCACGACCGGCAAGATGCCGCTGACCATGCCAATGTTGACGAACATGTAGGTGAAGAAAACCATTGTCGTCGCCCCAGCCACCAACTTCGCTCCCAGGGTCGCCGCGCTGGCAGCGATCATGAAGCCGCGCGCAAGTAACGCGACGTATAACCCCAATAAAACCAGCACCCCAAGGTAACCGAATTCCTCGGAGATGACAGCGAATATGAAGTCGGTATGCCGTTCCGGCAAAAAGGCCAGATGCGTCTGCGTTCCCTGCCTCCATCCCTTGCCAAGAAAACCACCCGAACCAATGGCAATGGTCGACTGGATGGTGTGGAAACCCTTGCCAAGTTCATCGCGGGTCGGATCAAGCAGCGTGCAGACGCGATCTTTCTGATAATCGTGCAGGCCGGGCCATTTCACCCCTGGTTTACACAACTCGTCGCCGGAAATACCGATAGCGGCAATGACAGCCATGCCGGCCAAGGCGACCGGCACGATCAGTTTCCACGGCAGACCAGCGAAGAAAACCACGAAGAGCCCCGAGGAACATACCAGGATGGTCGTGCCCAGGTCAGGTTGTTTGACGATCAGGTACGCCGGCACGGCTATCAACAGCACCGCGAGCAGGAACTCTCCCCAGCCAATGAAGTTTTCACGTTTCTGGAAAAACCACGCCAGCATCAATGGCATGGCAATTTTCATGATCTCGGAGGGTTGGATGCGGACAATCGTGCCGATTTCCAGCCAACGCTGCGCGCCCTTGGAGATGGTTCCGAACAGATGAACTGCAACCAGCAAGGCGATCCCGATGATGTAGAACAGCGGAGCCAGGGTCAGCAGGCGGCGAGTCGGGATGCTGGCGACGATCCACATCCCGAGCAGAGACAGACAAACATTCCCGATATGCTTCATGAACAATTCGGGCGCAGCACTTGCCATGATCAGCGTGGCATACGCCAGCAAGGCAATGAGTATCAGAAACAGCGGTGGGTCGATCGGGCGAACCAACGCTGGAATCAACTGCGCGGCATGGGTACGACGGCGGCGATTCACCCGGCGCCCTCCCCGATATGCGGATGGCTCGGGCGATGATCGCCAATATCATCTTCGTCTTCGTCTCCGATCGTTTCAGGAGCCGGTTTGTCGACGTGCTTCTTGAGAAGATAGGCATCAAACACTTGTCTGGCGATAGGCGCAGCGGAAACCGAACCGAAGCCGCCGTTTTCCACCATGACCGCAATCGCAATTGTCGGCTCTTCGGACGGCGCGTAGGCGATGTACCACGAGTGGTCGCGCATGCGTTCATCGACCTTGTCGTGTTTCTGGCCTTTCATCGAAAACACCTGGGCCGTACCCGTCTTGCCGCCAGACCGGTAGGGCGCACCGGCAAAGGCCCGCGTCGCGGTCCCGCCACGGGTGACATCATCCATCGCCAACCGCACTGCGGTGATGAATTCCTGGGAAGCATCAAGTTCGCCGATCAGTTCGGGCGGAGGCTCCTGCCGCTGATTCTGACTGTCGATCACCGCTCGCAGCACGCGGGGACGCATCCGTTTGCCGCCGCTGGCGATTGTCGCCGTTGCCGAGGCCATCTGGACGGTGGTGTAGGCGTTGTAACCCTGTCCGACACCGACCGAAATCGTCTCGCCTGCGTACCATTTCTGGTGTGCCGGACCCTGCTTGAGAAAACGTTTCCGCTTCCAGGCTGATGAAGGCAGCACCCCCTCCTTCTCGTCGGGAATATCGATACCTGTGAGTACCCCGAACCCGAACTGGCTCAGGTGCCTGGCCATGGTGTCAATGCCCATGTCGTTGGCCAGCACGTAGTAAAAAGTGTTGCACGAGACAACGATGGATTTGTGCATATCGACTATGCCATGACCGCCTTTTTTGTGATCCCTGAAGTAGTGACCACCGAAAGCAAAGCCGCCCGAATCAGACATTCTGTATGAGAGTGAGCGTTTGCCCGAAGCCAGACCGGCCAGGGCCATGAAGGGTTTGAAGGTCGAACCCGGCGGATAGGCACTACTGACGGCGCGATTGAGCAGGGGCTTGTTCAGCCTGTCCCTCGGAACACCGACTTCGTTCAGTATGTTCCA
>JAITWP010000075.1 GCA_031285365.1 Azoarcus sp. | reverse complement strand
CCCTTCGGGTCGATCCCCATGTGTTCGTAGAAATGCACGTCCTCCGCCGCAAGAAGCGCATTTTTGAGCGTAGGGGGAACATTTTCGATCTTGACGAGCGCGCGTCGTTCTTCGCCGATCTCCCGGATAAGGAAACCATCGGCGGTATACACCCGAAGAGGAACCCGAGGCTGATAATCGGTCAGGGAATCGAGGCTGGGCAGTTTGGGCCAGATCACAATGGAGAGCGTGACCAGTACGGCAAGTCCGATTACCGCCGACACGGCCAGCCCGGCAAATGAGTAAAAAATCCAGCGTGCCGCTTTTTGCCTGTTCCAGTGCATCACTGTTTGTTTGATCCAGTGCGTCGCTTTTTGCTTGATCCGGCGCATCATGCTCTCATGTCAAAGTCGAAGGGCCCATTATAATGGTTTCATCTGGTACGAGACGGACCTGAAACCATTTCCCTGGTCGACCGTATTTTCCGCACTTTGTTCCTTCGGGCATTTTCCCTCTATCACCATGTCAAGAAAATATCTCTTCTCTCATGCCGTCATCCTGACCGTCATGTTTTTTGCGTGCACGGCAGCGTTTGCCTTTTCACCGGAACAACTTGTCCGGGATGCCCGCACGCAAGTCGGAAAAACTCTTCTTTATGATCCCGCCTACGTCCGGCTTTCCTATCCGATGGGCGACGTTCCAATCATCCGGGGCGTCTGCACGGACGTGGTGGTTCGCGCCCTGCGCCACCAAGGGATCGACTTGCAGCAACTCGTCCATGAAGACATGAAGAGAAACTTCCGTCTTTATCCGAATGAAGCGCGGTGGGGTTTGAAAAAACCGGACGCCAACATCGACCACCGCCGTGTGCCCAACCTGCAACGCTACTTCGAGCGCCAGGGCTACACGATCACGGACAAGAACTTTCTGCCCGGCGATATCGTGACCTGGGATTTAAGTCCGCCGGCAAAGCACATCGGCATCGTCTCCGACCGGAAAGATCCCTCCGGAAAAAGGCCGCTGATCATTCACAATATCGGGCAAGGCACGCAGGAAGAAGACGTGCTGTATCAGTTCACGATAACGGGGCACTACCGCGTTACGCGGGTGGGGAACCCTCGGTAACGGGCAACCGCATCTCCAGCACCTTCCCTGTCTGTTTTTGCCGGAATTCCTGCAACTTTTCAAAAAGCGCAGCATCTTCGTTCGCCAGCATGGCAACGGCGAAGAGCGCGGCGTTGGCCGCGCCAGCCTCTCCGATAGCAAAGGTGGCAACCGGCACGCCCTTGGGCATCTGCACGATGGAATGTAGGGAATCGACCCCGGAAAGCGCGCGGGACTGGACGGGAACGCCCAATATCGGCACTTCCGTCTTGGCGGCCAGCATGCCGGGAAGGTGCGCCGCGCCGCCCGCGCCGGCAATGATGGCTTTCAGGCCGCGCGCCCTGGCGGTTTCGGCGTATTCGAAAAGCAGGTCGGGCGTGCGATGGGCGGAAACGACCCTGGCCTCGAACGGCACGCCGAACTCCTTGAGAATGACGGCTGCCGCCTGCATCGTCGGCCAGTCGGAATCGGAACCCATGACGACGCCGACTGCAATGTTGTTCGTTGTACTCACGTCTCAGCTCTCCGCTCTGCCGCTTCGATGGTGTTCGCCAGCAGCATGGTAATGGTCATCGGCCCGACGCCGCCGGGCACGGGGGTGATCAGGGAGGCGACTTCTTTCACGGCCTCGAAATCGACATCGCCGCAAAGCTTGCCGCCCGCTTCCGCCGACAGGCGATTGATGCCCACGTCGATGACGACCGCGCCGGGCTTGACCATGTCGGCGGTAACGAATCGCGGCTTGCCCACTGCCGCCACGAGAATGTCGGCGCGGCGGGCATGTGCGGCCAGATCGCGCGTCTTCGAGTGGCACACCGTCACCGTTGCGCTTGCGTTGAGCAACAGCAGTGCCATCGGTTTGCCCGCGATGTTGGAACGGCCAATGACGACGGCTTCCTTTCCGGCCAGACTGACCTGATTCGCTTCGAGCATCTTCATTACCCCGTAGGGCGTACAGGGAATGAAACGGGGGTTGCCCTGCGTGAGCGCGCCGATGTTGACCGCATGAAATCCGTCGACATCCTTTTCCGGCGAAATGGTTTCGAGCACGGTTTCTTCATTGATGTGGGTCGGCAGCGGCAACTGCACGAGGATGCCGTGAATGGCGGGGTCGGCGTTGAGTTCGGCTATCTTCGCCAGCAGGGTTTCCTGTGGCACGTCCGCCGGATAGTCGATCTTCAGCGAAAAAATCCCCACCGCTTCGCAGGCGCCTACCTTGTTGCGCACGTAGACCTGCGAGGCAGGATCTTCCCCGGCCAGGATCACCGCGAGGCCGGGACGATGTCCCCGCGCCGCGAGCGCCTCCACGCGCGTTTTGAACGTCTCGCGCAATTCTTCAGCCAAAGCCTTGCCATCGATCAAACGCCCGCCCATTGGATACTCCGCTCCGGGAAAATGTTGATTTTATCAGCCCTGTGCCTCTTGCCGTTCGGCGGACACGACTCGCCGTATCAGGCTGGCCACCGTGGAAACGCCCATTTTGTCCATCACCCTGGCACGGTGGACTTCCACTGTCTTGATGCTGATACCGAGCACATCGGCAATCTGTTTGTTGAGTTTGCCCGCAATGACGAGTTCGAGCACTTCGCGTTCGCGCGTCGTGAGCTGCGCCAGCCGCTGCGTTGTGTCGGCCCGAGTGCGCCGGTGCTCGCGTTCCTCGCTTTCCCGCACCAGACAGTTTCCGATGATTTGCAGCATCTCTTCGGAGGAAAACGGTTTTTCGATGAAATCCGCCGCGCCTTTCTTGAGCACCGAGACGGCCATCGGCACGTCGCCATGACCGGTAATGAAGATCACCGGCAGCGCAGAATGCCGTCTGGCAAGTTCTTCGAACAATTCCGGGCCGCTCATGTCCGGCATTCGCACGTCGAGCAACAGGCATCCGACAAGGTTCTCGTCCCAGACTGCAAGAAAATCCCTGGCACTGGAAAAGGCCCTGACCGTATAGCCATGCGACTCCAGTAACCAGACCAGGGAATCCCTTTGGGGATCGTCATCATCGACGACGAAAACCTGCTGTCCGGGCGCATCCCCGGTCTCTTGCGTCGTCTTGCTTACCGGCTCATTCACGGTCTGCCTCCTCGACGGGTAGGGTAAAAGTGAAGATAGTACCACCTTCCGGATTCGGTTCCG
>JAITWP010000008.1 GCA_031285365.1 Azoarcus sp. | reverse complement strand
GAAATATTGGCTCCCTGTACGGTATTACGATTACGTCCCCATAAGCGCTCGGCATTATGATTGAAAAAAACGATATTATTATTTTCGTCAATAATAATAACGGCATTTTCTGCCTGTTCAAGAATCTGAGAATGAAACTGTGTCATCGACATGCTGAACATACTGCCAACAGGCGTTTGGGATGGCAGTGGGTTCAGATGGTCGTAGAACTGCTGCCGGGGCGCAGTTGTTAATTTCTCCTGTTTTGTTTTATCTGGCGGTGACGATGTGCCTGAAGAAAGAAAAATTTTCATGTTTTTGCTTTGAATAGAGGCACTTCGTGATTGGAATGGATAAGGAGTTAAATGGAGTTGTTTTTCATTAAACTCAGGACGAGATACGGTACTTGGTTGGATCTGTGATGTTTGCGGCCGTGAAACCGGCGCGACGCAAGCGACATGCATCGCAGTGACCACAGGCCGATCCCTCGTCGTCGGCCTGGTAGCACGAGACGGTCAACTCGAACTCAACCCCCAGAGTGGTTCCCAGAAGGATGATTTCGGCCTTGGAAAGTTCGATCAGTGGCGTATGAATGGAGAGCGGTCGACCTTCGATGCCTGCCTTGGTGGCGAGTCTCGCCATTGCCTGAAAGGCGGCGATGAATTCCGGCCGACAATCGGGGTAACCGGAGTAGTCCACGGCGTTGACCCCGATGAAAACGTCGCATGCGCCGAGCGCCTCGGCCCAGGCCAGCGCCATCGACAGCATGACGGTATTGCGGGCGGGACCGTAGGTAACGGGAATGTCGTCGCCTTCGCTATTTTCCGGGATGGCGATGGCGGGGTCGGTAAGGGCGGAGCCGCCGAACTGGCCGAGTTCGACGTGGGCCAGACGATGTTCATGCGCTCCCAGTGCGGCAGCGATTCGGCGCGCGGCGGCAATTTCGGCAGCGTGGCGTTGACCGTAAGCGACCGACAGGGCATGGCATTCGAAACCTTGCTGTCGGGCAAGCGCGAGACAGGTCGCGGAATCGAGTCCTCCTGAGAGCAGGATGACGGCGCGTGGAGGGGAAGGCGTCATGTATTTCGATGGACAATCGTCTTTGGAGGGTGAGCGATTAACGTCCTCTGGCGTTTTGCCACAGCACCTTGTGCAGTTGGAGGTGAAAGCGTACCGGGAGGCGGTCGCGCACGATCCATCCGGCCAGATGCACGGGATCGAGCCAACCGGTGACCGGCGACAGCAGTACCGGGCAGCGTTCCGCCAGATGCAGGGAAGCAATTTGCTGGCGTGCCCACAGGTAGTCCTCTTCATCGGCGAGCACGATTTTTATCTCGTCCTGCGCATTCAGAAGCGGGATGTTCTCAAAGCGATTACGCTCGAACTCACCCGATCCGGGAGCCTTGAGATCGACGATCCGGGACACTCTCGGATCGATGCCGCCAATGTCAAAGGCGCCGCTGGTCTCCAATGAGACCGAATAACCGGCGTCGCACAGTGCGGAGAGCAATGCCGGGCAGGTTGCCTGGGCGAGCGGCTCGCCTCCTGTCACGCAGACGTAATGCAGTTCATGTCCGGCAACATCATCGAGAATCGTTTCCAGATCGAGGTTTTCTCCACCGCGAAACGCGTATTCGGGATCACACCAGACACAACGCAAGGGACAACCGGTCAGGCGCACGAACACTGTGGGCAGGCCAGCCCGCGTCGATTCTCCCTGCAAGGAGGCGAAAATTTCGGAAACGCGTAGTGAGAGGCCTTCCCCGGAGGGCATCGCTTAACGTGCTGCCGAGGAGGAAAGATGCTGCTTGGCCGTCTTGGCCGCGTTCGACGAAGGATAGCGGTCGATCAGGGATTGCAGTGTTTGTCTGGCGCTACGCCGGTCGTTGATGGCAAGTTGTCCATTGGCCAGACCGAGCATGGCGTCGGGTGCGACCGTGCTCTTGGGCCAGCGGGCAAGGACGGTGTTGAAGTACTTGTTGGCGGCAGCGATATTCTTGGATTGCAGGGCGGCGGTTCCGGCCCAGAAATGAGCTTCAGCCAGGTTGGCGCTATCGGGGTTGCGGCTGATGTAGGTATCGAGTTCAGTGAGAGCTTCGGCGGCACGGCCTTCTTTCAGGAAACCGAGTGCAACCTCGTAGCTGCCCCCGCCCCCCGTTGTTGGATTGGTTGCCTGGGCTGCCGTAGTGTTTTGCGCGTTCGTTTCGATCTGCCGCATTCGGTTGTCGAGGTCGACGTAGAAATCGCGCTGCCGGGTCTTGAGCGATTCGATTTCGTTGAGCAGTACCTCGACCTGTCCGCGCAGGCGGGCATTCTCGGCACGCATTTCCTCAAGCTGATTGGCCAGCTCGAATTGACCGTTGGTAACGGTATCGAGCCGGCCTTGCATCTCCTGTCTCAGATTGTTGATCTGCTGGCGCGCTTCCGAGTCGCCGAACAGGGCTGCCTGAGCGGGCCCGGTCAAAAAGAGCGCGGCAAACGCCGCCAGGGACAGGAGATGTTTCATCGCTTACCTTAAATAGACAAAGTCGCCACGACGGTTCTCAGCGTAGCACGTTTCCGTAGAGGCCGTGCAGCGCGGATGTTCCTTGCCCAGGCTGACTGCTTCGATCTGCATGTCGTTCGCGCCCTGGCGTCTCAGGGCACTGCGCACGGCTTCGGCGCGCTTCTGGCCGAGGGCGAGATTGTACTCACGGCTGCCGCGTTCGTCAGCATTGCCCTGGATGGTCACTTTGCGGGTGGGTTGCTGAGCCAGAAGCTGTGCATGGGCGTCGATTATCGGGCGGGCATCGGAGCGGATGACGAAGCTGTCGTAATCGAAAAATACGCTGTTTCTGGAAGGATCGTTGACCCAGGCAGGAAGATCGCCGGGGCCTGTTCCTCTTGTTACGTCTACAGGCTTGACCCCAGTTTGTTGCGAATCTGCATCAGTTACGGCAGCAGTTTCTTCTTGGGTAGTACCACATGCGCCGAGCGCAAGGATAAGCAGGGAAGGAAGCAGCAATTTCTTCATGGTGGCATCTCCACAGTGAGTGAAACAGAGTGAAACAAACTGAAAGGGCGGCAAAGGCTACTTCAGCAGCGGGCCCCAGGCAGGTTCCCGCACATCGGCGGCTTGTATTGAAAGGCGTTGCTTGATCTGACCATCGACGGATACTGCCGACAGCATTCCTTTGCCTCCGGCTACGGTGGCGTAGAGGATCATGTTGCTGTTGGGGGCGAAGCTGGGCGATTCATCACGTGACGAATCAGTAAGGATTGTAGTCTGGCGACTGGCCAGATCCAGTACAGCAATCCGGAAGTGTCCGTCGTGACGGGTCATGAAAGTCAGTTTCTTACCGTCGGGGGAAGGGCGCGGCGTAACGTTGTAACTGCCTTCGAACGTGATGCGATCAGCGCCGCCTCCGGCAACATTGAACCGGTAGATCTGCGGGGAACCGCCGCGGTCGGAGGTGAAGTAGATGGAACTTCCATCGGGTGACCACGCCGGTTCGGTGTCGATGCCGGAAGAGGTCATCAGCCTGCGTGCGCCGGAGCCATCAGCGTTGATGAGGTAAATTTGCGACAGTCCATCCTTGGTGAGAACCACCGCAAGCCGACGACCGTCCGGTGCCCAGGCCGGTGCGGAGTTGGAGCCCTTGAAATTGGCCAAAACCCTTCGCTGGCCGGTGGCGAGCGTGTGAATATAGATGACGGGTTTTCTGGCCTCGAACGAGACATAGGCAAGTTGCTCTCCGTCCGGCGACCATTTTGGAGAGATGATCGATTCGGGAGAACGTAGCGCCGGTTGAGGGTTCATGCCGTCGGAGTCGGCGATGTGCAGTTCATACCGCTGGCTGTTTTTGACCACGTAAGCGATGCGGGTGGAGAAATATCCGGGGATGCCGGTAAGTTTCTCGTAGATGTAATCGGCGATCCTGTGGCCGGTCAGGCGATATTGTGCCGGTGACATCTGAATCGACATTCCGCCGATTTCGCCGCGGGTCGTATCGAAGAGGCGCAGCCGGATCTCATGGCGTCCGCCTGATGAACCAACTACCGAGGCGGTCACGACCGCGTGGGCTCCGCGCGCAGTCATCGCGGCAAGATCGGGGGGTCTTGATTCCGGCAGCGTCAGAGGGCTGATGTCGATGAGCCTGAACAGGCCGCTACGTTCGAGATCGGCGCGCACGACTTCAGAGACGGAATTTGGCAGGCTACCTTCGTTCTCGAAAATCGGGACGATGAGCGGAAAAAGCCGCTCGCCTGAGCCAGTGACCGTGATGTCGAGTTGCGCATGCGCCCCCGCAGCCAGGCAGGCCAGGAGGAGGGTACATGCAAGCCGGGAAAGGCTGCCGAAAACCGTGCGAATGCGGGAAAAAATAGTGATGTTATTCATGGCGTAATGGGTGGAGAGTAGGCGGATTATACTCAAAACATGTATTTTGGACATGTTCCGGGCAAGATCTTCGTCATTTTTTTGCTGAAACAGGCAAGACAAGTCAAATAGTTATGAAGTTCGAAGTCCCTGGATGGCTTCCCTTTTGGGAGAAGAAACACGCCGAAGGGGGACGGGAGGAGTATATCGAGTTACCTCCAGCCGGGGGCGGAATGTCTTAAAAGTGTGAATGGTGCAGTGATCGCGATAAAACCGACCCGCCAAAAGGAAGTTTTATTCTTCCAATGGGGTGAAGGTAACTACGAGGTTGTCGTCGAATAGAGCGGGATTGTCGGGTAGTGGCAAGGGGCTGGATTTGTTAATAGCGCGCTCAATCGCTGCGTCGAGTGCACCATTACCTGAAGACTGCTTGAGTTTGATACCCATTACGTCGCCGCCGCGGGCGGTTCTTATTTGCCTGATTTCGAATATGGCCTTGGGATTGCCGGACAGTCCAGGGGGAGCGATCAGGTTACGCCGAACCTTGTCGGCAATGGCTTTCCGGTAGGCATCGAGTTCGCCGGGGTTGCCAGCGGCTCGACCCTGTCGTGCTCCTCCTTCCAGAGCCTCGGTGGCCTTCTTGGCATCGGCGCGCCGCTCGATCTCTTGTGAGAGTTTCTGATCAAGTTGTTTCTGAAGGTCTATCGGCTTGAGGGGCGGCGGCTCGGGTTTCGGCTTTGGCTTGGGTTCAGGCTTTGGTTCGGGTTTCGGTTCGGGTTTTTTCTCCGGTTTTTTCGTGGCGATCTCAGGCTTGGGCTGCGGCGGCGGCTCCTTGGGAGGCTCGGGGGGCGGTGGTTCCGGTTTCGGCGGCTCCGGCGCTG